>JBAUHH010000290.1:0-9712 GCA_049680165.1 Pseudolabrys sp. | reverse complement strand
ACCGCGCTCGCCATCGTCGACAAGGACATGACCGGGAAAACATGGGCGGCGGGCGAGCACTTCAGCATGGCCGACTGCGCGGCGGCGCCGACGTTGTTCTACGTCGATATGGTGGTCGCGCCGCTGGCCGGCGCCTACGACAACGTCGCCGCCTACCTCGGCCGTCTTACCAAACGCTCCTCCTTTGCGCGCGCGCTCGAGGAAGCGAAGCCCTATCTCGCGATGGTGCCGCGCTAGCGAAACATCGGTGCGGTGGCGTCGCGATTGTAATAGACCGCCGCCAGCAGCAGCGTGACGAAATAGGTCCAGCCGACGAACGGCACGAAACGCACCACGAGTGACTTGTAGAGCCGGCGCTCGGCGTCCTTGCCGAGATCGTCCGCAATCGCCGCCACGTTTTTCGGCAGCAGAATCGCGCGCATCAGGCGCTCGAACTCGAGCGCGGCAAGGCCGTAGCGTTTTTCCTTCACCGCGGTGGCGGCATCCTTGAGCACCGCATTCAGCGACGGATCGTTGCGCAGCACCTCGAAAAGCGCGACCTGCCGGTCGAGGCCGAGAAGCCTGAGCACGATGGCGTGCAGCTCGTCCTCGGCCGTGTCGCCGGCGAGCGGCACAACCCGCGGCAGCGGCTGGCTGAGGGCCGCTTCCACTTCCTTATCGGTCGGCGCGATGCGGATGACCAGCGGCCGCATGGTGAGCACGAGGTCGAGCTCGGACGTCGGCACGATCAGCAGCCAGTCGTCCTCGCTGACGCGGCTGTTGAAGATGGCGGCGAGCTCGCGCGCGAGCGTTATCTGCTCGGCGCGGAAGCGGCGCACCGCGCCTCCGTCACGCTCGTTGCCGGCGGCGACGGTACGGCGCAGGAGATCGTCGGCGCGGCGGCTGAGCCGGCCGACGTCGCGGCGCGCGTCCTGCGCGGCCTGGCTGATGGAGTCTGCGGTGAAGGTCTGCGCCCTTGCGAGCGGCGGCGCCAAAGCCATCGCCGCAAGGCCGCCGGCCAAGTTCAGAGCCTTGCGCAGCAAGCGCCGCCGCCCCGTCACCCTCTCGCGGCGTGCAACCATCGATGACTCCTCGCGTTTAACCGGCAAGCCGGACACGGGACTTGAGGGCCTCAAAGCGGCCGATGGTGGACTCTTAACCCCTTATCTGCTAGAGCCGCCCGACTCAGAAGCCCGATTTTATTGGGTTTTCAACCCTTAACCCGACCGAGCAACAACATAGGAGCAAGCGTGCAAGTTCTCGTTCGCGACAACAATGTCGATCAGGCCCTCAAGGCGCTCAAGAAAAAGATGCAGCGGGAGGGCATCTTCCGCGAGATGAAGCTTCGCGGCCATTACGAAAAACCGTCGGAAAAGAAGGCCCGGGAACGCGCGGAAGCGATCCGCCGCGCCCGCAAGCTCGCGCGCAAGAAGATGCAGCGCGAAGGCCTGCTGCCGATGAAGCCCCGGCCCGTTCCGGGCGCAGGCGGTCCTGGCGGCGGCGGCCAAGGCCGCGGCGGTCCCCGGCGTTTCGGCTGATCCGGCGGCCCAAGGCCGCGACGGATTTCGAGTTGATCGGTGGCGCGGGCTCTTGAATGTGCCCGCGCTATTGTTTTTGAGGCCCTGATTGTCGAACGTGTGCCGCATTCGTCCGTAGTATTTGCAAGCGTCCCCGATGCGCCGAAGCAGCATAACCCTCAAACGCCGTAACCGCCGCAGCCGCGCGGCCGCGCTCGCCCTCGTCCTGACGATTGCCGCGCTCGGCGGCTGCTCGAGCATCAACAGCAGCGCAACAACCGGCGCGCCGGAGAGCGAGGACGCGCTCTACGCCGGCTCGCCCGCCAACATCGCCTCGCTCACCGACGTGGTGCGGCGCAATCCGCAGGACCCGCAGGCCTACAACATGCGCGGCTCGGTGCTCGGACAGGCCGGGCGCTATCCAGAGGCGCTCGCCGATTTCAACAAGGCGATCAGCATCGATCCGAATTACGCGCAGGCCTATGCCAACCGCGGGCTGGTTTACCGGCAGACCGGCAAGCTCGATCTCGCCCTCGCCGATTACAACAAGGCGCTGTCGATCGATCCGGGTTACGGGCCGGCCTATCTCGGGCGCGGCATGGTGTACCGGCAGCAAAAGAAGCTGATGGTCGCGTTGCAGGACTTCAACAGGGCGATCACGCTGCGGCCCGACAATGCGCAGGCCTATTACAACCGCGGCCTGCTCTATCAGAGCCAGCACCAGCACGGCTTCGCCATCGACGATTTCTCGACTGCGATCGGGCTCGCCCAGCAACAGGCGGAGCCCTACATCGCGCGCGGCTTGAGCTACATGGCGGTCAACAAATACAAGGACGCGGCCGAGGATCTCGACCAGGCGACCACCATCGAGCCGCAGAGCGTGCAGGCATGGACCAGCCGCGGACTGGCCTACGAGCGGCTCGGCGACAAGCAGAAGGCGGCCGGCTCCTACGCGCGCGCGATGAACATCGACCAGAATTACGGCCCCGCGCGCACCGGCTTCGACCGCGTCGGCGGCAAATTCGGACAGGCTTATCAGACGTTCTAGGCGTCAGGCGCGGTCGATGCGCTCGAGCTCGTCCGCGATCTCCGAGAAGCGCGCGGCATGGGCGCGTTCGGAGCGGAATCGGTCGAGCTCTTCGGCCAATCCCATGAAGCTCTCGTGCGTGTTGTCGAACATGCGCTGGATTTCATGCGCGATGTCGTTGCTGGTCTTTTGCGCGGTTTCGAGCGACTGCGTCACCGTTTCGACACGCTTGCCGAGCGACTGAACCGCCGAGCGCATGAGAGCCGGCACATTGGTGCCGGTCGCCTCGTTTTTGCTGTCGATCGCAAGCCGGGTCTCGTTCGACAATTTGCGGATTTCCTGCGCGACGACGGCGAACCCGCGGCCGGCGTCGCCGGCGCGCGCGGCTTCGATCGTCGCATTCAGGGACAAAAGGTTGGTCTGCTGCGCGATGCTGCGGATGATGTCCAGAATGGATTCGATCGAGCGGCCGACCGCATCGAGCTGCTCGAAGTCGCTCAACAGCCCGCTTTGCACGCCGATCTGATCGAACGAGGATCCGATCCCCTGCTGCAATCGGGCTTGCGTCGATTTCACGCCGGAGGCGAGCTCAGAGACTTTTTCGATCAGGCCATCCATGCGGTCGGCGAAATCGCCGGACGCTTTCAGTTCGGAGCGGAACACCTCGATCAGCCGTTGGCGCGACCGCATCTGGAAATTGGCGAGCGCCAGCCGCCGGTGCAGGAAATAGCTCTTGAAACGACCGTATTGGACCGGGAAATCGTCGACATAGCGGTCGCTGAAAGTCACCTCATCCGGCACGTCGAAAAAGACAACGGCGCACAGGGTCTGGTTGATGTTGATGCCAAGCAGTTCGCCGAACGTGGAGAATCCGGCCGACGGGACCTGCGCGAACGTACCGACCCGGTTCAGGCTCGAGGGATTGCAAAGCCTCCGGCAAATGCAGTCGTTGAGGATCGCGCCCAGCGGTTTCGGCTTGCCGTCGAGAAATCTTGCGAAATCGCGGTCGGTCTTTTCGACGAAATCCTCGGCTTCCAGGAGATACAGCCGGTCACCCGGCGCGACGTCGCAATAAAAGCTGACGACGCCATTGGCGAGGTCTATCCCAGCGACAGCGCGCACGAATATCTCGCCCTCGATCTCGATGCCGAAGGCGTAGTTCTTGAGCCGGTCCGGCAATTGCTCGCGCGAGCAACGAAAATGCCTGGTCAGCACGTCGACGAAATTCGCCGGCGCGAATTGGTCGGTTTCGGCGACCTGCGTCACCGTGCGGCGGATCGGATCGGACTTGCAAACGAGGAAGCTGGTGCGGGTCGCGCGAAAATTATGCGTCTTGAACACGCCGAAACGCTTGTTCGGCGCCATGCGCAGGAATGCGATGACCGCGACATTTTCGACCACGGACGACCCGTCGAACACATAGGTGTTTTTGAAATCGAATTTTCCGCCAGCCGAGCCCCCGACGAAGAGACAGGGAAACTTGCCGTCGCGATAGACCGCCTCCATCAGGAAGCTCTCGCTCGCCGACAGTCCGTCGATGAACGTCAGCGCCAAGGTATGGGTGGCGTCCAGAGCGAAGGCCGGGCGCACTTTATCGAGTTCGGCGCCGATCGCCTCGATGCGCTGATCGATGGTGCGAACGACCTTGTTCGCGCGAATGTCCTCGCTGTGCAGGCGCACGGTATGCAGAGAAATATCGGCGATCAACTCGCCCGAAAAGAGCTGGAGCACGACGGTCGACCAGGCCGCCGGCGCTACGCAATAAAGCGGCTCGTTCGCGGAGCCGGAGCGCGACGAAAGCTCGCCTGCCGTCGAAACCGCGACGAAGCGCGTCGCCGGATCGAGGCGCGACTTGATTTGCTGCGTCACGGCCCTGAAATCGAGGTGCGGCGAAATGAAGCCGACCACGAACGAGGGCGCGCGCCCATCGACGGTCAAATCCAGCCCCGCCAGCGCCTGGCCGGTGAAATTCTCGAATCGCAGGGTCCGCACGAAATGCCTCGGCGCCTCGGCGACCGGGGCCGGCGCCGGGGTGAAATCGTCAGGCGCGATGGGCTTTGCCGCGGCGGGGGTCCGGGAAAATCGGGGCATGAACATTGTCAAATTCCCAAAGTATTCCCGGCAATGAATACGAGAGGTGTCGTTAATATCCTCTTGCGCCCTGTAAAATTGCCCATCCTCGATGGGCCCCTTTTTGGGCAATGGGCACGGCCGGACTCGGTTACCGCCGGCCGCCTTGATCGATCCGCTCCGCCAGAAACGCCTGCACCGCGTCGAGCGCGCCGAACTGATCGAGATTGACGTGGCCGCCCAACGGAAAACGCACCATGCGCTTGGGCTCCCGCGCCAGCGCGAACAGCCGTTCGCCGAAGGCAATCGGCACGATGCTGTCCTGTTCGCCGTGCAGCACGAGCAGCGGCGCGGCCATTTTTACGATGCGCTCGTCCGAGCGGAATGAATCCTTCATCAGCCAGCGCACCGGCGCGAACGGATAGGCGGCGGCGCCGACGTCCGCGGCCGAGGTAAACGGCGCGTCGAGAATGACGCCGCCGACGGGGCGCTCCGCGGCGAGCGCAAGCGCGACGCCAGTGCCGAGCGACTCTCCGAACAACACGATGCGTTTGGCCGGATAGCGCGCGGCGGCGAAATCGTAGGCCGCTGTCGCGTCGAGGATGAAGCCGGCTTCGCTCGGCGTTCCGCTCGAGCCGCCGTAGCCGCGATAACACAACGCGACCAGTCCGCCGCCATCGGCAATCAGGCCGCGGAAACGATCGGCGCGCAAATCGAGCCCGCCGGCATTGCCCTGGAAGTAGATCACCACGGGCTTGTCGCCGCGCGGCGCGACATGCCAGGCGATCAGTTTTTCACCGTCCGCGCTCTTGAGCGTGACTTCTTCGGCCTGCGGCAGGCCGGCGAGCGCCGGCGGCGTGCGCGTCGTGTCGGGGAAATACATCAGCGCGCGCTGGAACACGAACATCAGCACGAGCAAGCCGCCATAGCCGACGACGAGAGCGACCATGAGCCATTTCAGGTAGGTCATGCGGTGTCATAGCACGGGCGGGGCGCTGCCGGCTCAATCCACCGGGAACGCCATCGTGCTCAGAAGCGCAAGCTCCGCCTGGCGGGTATCGAGCCGCGTGTGCTGCACGACGATCGGCACGTCGGCGGAAATCACGCTGGAGAAATCCGTGCCCATCGGCACCGGCTCGGGATCCTTGAAATCGTTGAAACGCAAATGCAGCGTGCGCCGCGCGCCGCAGGTGAATTTGTACGGGCCGACCGGATCGCGGTTGGCGAAATAGACCGTGATCTCGATGTGGGCGTCCTTGTCGCCGGCGTTGAGGATGCAGATCGTTTCGTGGCTGACGAGCTCACGCGTCGTGCCCGTCGATTCCTTCGGAATGTAACCTTCGGCGACCGCCCAGGTGCGGCGTCCAATAGTCGGCATGTGAATTGCTCCAATCGTTTAAAATCAATGGCCCCGCCGAAGGTGGAAACGCGCCGTCGCGGCCTTGGTTGCACATGCCAATAAGACCTGCCGGACAAGACTAGAACGCGGCGCAGACCGTGCGGGTGACGATGCCGACCGATTTTTGCTTGAAACGCTGCTTGTAGGCTTCGGCGGCGGCGGCGATCGCCTCGCGCGTGCCGGCTTCATCAGGCGCGACCGCGATCACGATCTTGCTCGGCTCGCTGACGGTTACGCCGCGCGCGGGATCGCGCCACCGGCCGCGGCCGTCGATCACGGTGAGGCCGCCGGGGAAGCGCGCGGCAAGCTCGGTTTGCACGAATTGCGCCCATTGCCGCTCACTGACGCGGAGCTTGCCGACGACGTTGCGGCCGAAAAACATCTCGGCGCGCAGCATGGGCTTTAGTGGCTCGTGGCAGGCAATGTCCTGCGCCGAAGCGGCGGCCGCCTGCACGGCGAACCCGATAGCGATCAAAGCCTTCAGCCAGCGCATGGAAAAATGATAACACATCGCCCATGCAGCAAACGCCGATCATACGTCCCGCCACCGCCGACGACGATGACGCGATCTGGCGCATCCTGGAGCCGACCTTCCGCGCCGGCGAGACCTATCCGATCCCGCGCGACATCGGCCGCGACGCCGCGCTCGCCTATTGGCACACGCCCGGCCATGCGGTGTTCGTCGCGGAAGATAGCGACAGGATTTTCGGTACCTATTATCTGCGCGCCAACAATCGCGGCGGCGGCGCGCATGTGGCGAACTGCGGCTACATGGTCGCGCCCGACGCGTACGGCCGCGGCACGGCGCGCGCGATGTGCGAGCATTCGCTTGGGCTCGCGCGCGCGCGCGGCTTTACCGCCATGCAATTCAATTTCGTGATCGCGTCGAACGAGCGCGCGGTGAAGCTGTGGCAATCGTGCGGTTTTGCGATCGTCGGCACGTTGCCGGGCGCGTTCGAGCATCCCTCGCGCGGCTTGGTCGATGCGCTGGTGATGCACAGAGAACTTTGAATTTGCTTCTTTTTGTCGCAGCACAACGGCTTTTTGCCGCAGCCTGATCCTTGGGCTTTACGCAGCGTTTATGGCGAAGGCCCGCAAATTTCCGTCGCCACATTTTACCGCGCGCTAGGCTCGATTACTTGCGGGCACAGTGTCCGCAAATACTCATCAGGGGCGATATCATGAAAGGTTTGTTTCTCGGGTTGGTCGTCGCTGTCGCGACGCTCAGCGCATCGTCGGCATTTGCGCAAGACAACCGCAACGTGACCGTGGTCAACGGCACGGGCTACGGCATCAAGTTTCTGGGGTTCAACAATCCCGGCGACAACGACTGGTCGGACAATGAAATCGGCGGCGTGATGGCGAACGGCGCCAGCCAGTACGTCAAGTTCAACAATGCCGACAAAGGCTGCGTCTGGAATTTCCGCATTTCCTGGGCCGATCCCGGCTATCCGGACGTGCTGTGGCGCAACGTCAACCTGTGCACCGTCGACAAGATCACGCTGAAGTACGACCGCGCCAGCGACACGACATCTTACACCGGCGAATAGACGGCGTTCATTCTCCCTACCTGGAAACTTCGGCCGGCCTGCATTTCGGGCCGGCCGTTTTTATTCTGCTGTGAGCTGCGTCTGCATGCGGGCTGAGCGAGATCGCGCGGGCGAAAACTAAATCCGCGCGATCTTCGCGTCCACGATCAGCGCGGTCCATTGTTCGATGTCGGCGGCGATGCGCGCCTTGTAGCCATCGGGGCTCGACGGGCGCGGTGTGTTTCCGATCTTGTGCAATTTCTCGACGACGGCGGGTTCGGCCAGTACTGCCGCGATTGCGCCGTTGAGTTTTTGCACCAGTTCGTCCGGGAGGCCCGCCGGCGCAGCAATGCCTTGGTAGCCGGTAACCGCAAAGCGAGGAATTACCGTCTCGCCGATGGTCGGCACGTCCGGCAGCCCCACGAACCGGTTGTCACTCGTCACCGCCAGCGCGCGCAGCTTCCCGCCGGTGACAAACTGCATGAGTGTCGTCGGCGGGTCGAGCACGAGATCGAGCCGCTTGCCGAGAAGATCCAACGTGGCCGGTGCGCCGCCGCGGTACGGCACATGTTGCAGCGGAATCCTGGTCTCCCGGGCGAGCAATTCCATCGTCAAATGCTGGAGCGAGCCGACACCCGCGGTGCCGTACTGCAACGGCGTCCCGCGCGAGCGAGCAGCGTTGACGATCTCTCCGACATTCTGAATGGGACTGTCAGGATGCGTCACCAGCAGAAACGGATACTCGGCGGTCGAGCTGATGAACGAGAAGTCCGCGATGGGCTTGTAGGGCAATGTGCGGTACATCGCGGCGGTGGCGACGTAGGTCGCAGGCACTGCCATGAGCGTGTATCCATCCGGCTTTGCGCGCGCCACCATTCCTCCGACCGTCGTTCCGGTCGCACCAGGCCTCGGTTCGATCACGACGGGCTGGCCGAGCCGCGCCGAAAGCGCTTCCGCGAGAATGCGGGACAAGGTGTCGACCGGACCGCCGGGCGCAAAGCCGTGCATGAGCGCGATCGGCCGCTGCGGCCAGACCCCGCTCGCGGAAGCGGGCGTGGTGGCGAATGCAGACAGCCCCAAAACAAAGGTGCGGCGGGTCAAATCGGGCATGGCAAGCCTCACGGGGTCGATGCTGACGCCGACTACGCCGCCGAGCCTACCCCCTTGAGATTTGAAGGACATAGCCCGAAGATTACACATCCGTTTTTCAAATTTGAAAGATGCCCGTGGAATGGGATGACTTCAAATACTTTCTCGCCGTGGCGCGCACCGGCACCCTCACCGACGCCGCGCGCGCGCTCAAGACCAGCGCCGCGACAGTCGGGCGCCGCATCCTCGCGCTTGAAGGAAGACTCGGCGCCCGGCTGTTCGACCGCAGGCAAACCGGTTACGCGCTGACCGAAAGCGGCGAGGCGATCCGGCCGAGGGCCGAAGACGTCGAGGAGGCCGTGCTGTCCGTCGAGCGCGAAGCCTTCGGACGCGATCTACGCGCGACCGGCAAGGTGCGCGTTGCGACGGCGGAGGACATCGCAACCTTCGTGGTCGCGCCGAAGCTTGCCGAATTCCGGCGCTCTCATCCCGGCATCGTCCTGGAGATGGTGTCGAGCTGGGATGTCGTCAATTTGACTCGGCGCGAAGCGGATATCGCGATCCGCACGGTGCGGCCGACGCACGGAGATTTCGTTGTGCGAAGGGCTGGCGTGTGGAATTGCGCCATGTATGCCGCCAAAACCTATGCTCGCGCGCGGAAGCTCAAGCCTGGTATGACCGACTTCCGCGAACTCGACGTCATCTCGTGGACGGACGAAAGCACGTTTCGCGGCGGCGACTGGTTCGACCTCCACGCGAAAGACGCGCCGGTCGTGTTCGCGGCGAACTCGCGTCACATCCAGTATGCGGCATGCAAGGCGGGCCTGGGCGCCGCGATCCTGCCTTGTCTGCCGGCGGACGATGATCCGGATTTGATCCGTTTGCTTCCGCCCGAACGCGTGCGATTGGTCCCACTCTGGCTCGTGGCGCATCGCGACTTGCTGCGGACCGCGCGGGTTCGCGCGGCCATGGATTTCCTCGCCGACATTCTGCCGAAGCGTTGAAGCTTGTCGACCGCAGCCGCGCGTCACATCGCCAATTTACAGCGCCTTCACGATGCTCTCGGTCATCTTCTTGGCGTCGCCGAGCAGCATCATGGTGT
>JBAUHH010000289.1:0-1804 GCA_049680165.1 Pseudolabrys sp. | reverse complement strand
AGCCGGAAGCTTTCGCCGAGGTCGTCGAGCAGAGCCTCGCGAACCTCAAACTGCCTTATGTCGATCTGCTGTTGATCCACTGGCCGAGCAAGACCGTTCCCATCGCGCGCACGGTCGGCGCGCTCTGCAAGGCCAAGAAGCAGGGCAAGGCGAAGCACGTCGGCGTTTCGAACTTCACCACCGCGCTGCTTGAGGAAGCCTGGGCCGCCACCAGCGAGCCGCTCGTGTGCAACCAGATCGAGGTGCATCCCTTCATCAACCAGGACAAGGCGATCGCGGCCTGCAAGAAACGCGGCATGGCGGTGGTTGCCTATGTCCCGATCGCGCGCGGCAAGGTGCCGGGCGCCGACGCGCTTGAGCGCATCGGCAAGGCGCACGGCAAGAGCGCGGCGCAAGTGTCGTTGCGCTATCTGGCGCAACTGGGCCTCGTCTCGATCCCGCGCAGCTCCAGCCGCGAGCATCTCAAGCAGAACATCGAAATCTTCGACTTCAAGCTTACCGACGCCGAGATGGCGGAATTGAAGAAGCTCAACGCCACCAACATGCGCGTGGTCAATCCCCCGCATGCGCCGGTATGGGACACGCCTTGATGCGGATTGCCGCCGTTATGGTCGCATCGCTGGCGGTGGTCTCTTCGGCATCCGCGCAGAGCAAGCGCCCCGACGCGGATGACACCAAGGCCATCAAGGACTGCATCAAGACCGCGGCCTCGGCCGGCAAGCCGATGAGCGCGGCGGAAATCTGTGTCGGCACGGTTTCGAATCCGTGCCTCGACGACCCGAAGACGAAATCGACCGCCGACATGAATGCCTGCATCGACCGCGAGAAGGTCGTGTGGGACGACATCCTGAACGAAGCCTATCGTCAGCTGCGCGCGAAGCTCGACGACAAGCAAAAGGAAAAGCTGCGCGACGTGCAGCGCGCCTGGATCGCTTCGCGTGACAAGAGCTGCGCCTTCTATTGGGATTATTACCAGGGCACCATGGCGAGCCCGATGACGGCGTCGTGCGTCAACAAGGAAACCGCGCGGCAGGCCTTGTTCCTGTACGGATTTGTCTATGACCAAAGGTGACGGCGCGGCGAAGGCGGTCGAAGCCAAGGGCTTCAGGATTCCGATCGTCGGGCTCGGCACCTGGCAATTGCACGGACGCGAATGCGCGCGGCTGGTGGAGCAGGCGATCCGCATCGGCTACCGCCACATCGACACCGCGCAGATGTACGACAACGAGCGCGAAGTAGGCGAGGGCGTGCGCGCATCCGGCAAACGCGACGAGGTGATGGTCACAACGAAAATACAGCCGAGCCTGCTGTCGCCGCCGGATCTCGAACGCTCGGTGAAGGAGAGCCTCGCCCGGCTGCGGATCGACGTCATCGATCTCTTGCTGATCCACTGGCCGAACGCGCGCATACCGCTGTCCGAGACGCTCGGCGCAATGGCGAAGATGAAGCGCGAGGGCTACACCAGGCAGATCGGTGTCTCGAATTTTACCGTCGCGCTGCTCGACGAAGCCAACAAGGTTTCACCGGAGCCGCTGGTGTGCGACCAGATCGAATGCCATCCGTTCCTCAACCAGGACAAGGTGATCGCCGCCTGCAGGAAGCACGGCATGGCGGTGGTGGCCTATAGTCCGATCGCGCGCGGCAGCGCCAACGGCGACAAGACGCTCGAGCGCATCGGCAAGGCGCACGGCAAGAGCGCGGCGCAGGTTTCGCTGCGCTTTCTGGTGCAGCAGGGCATCGTCGTGATCCCGCGCACCAGCAAGGTCGAGCGGCTGGAAGAGAATTTCGCTATTTTCGACTTCGC
>JBAUHH010000288.1:0-1662 GCA_049680165.1 Pseudolabrys sp. | reverse complement strand
TTTCGTGCCAGTGGGTGCTGCTGCCACGCCGTTTACCGGCAACTTCTTCGGCAACAACCACGTCATCAGAAATCTGAAGATCAATAACGCGACGGCGACTTTTGTCGGTCTGTTCGGAGTGTCCCATGGCGGGATCATCCGGGATGTAAGCCTGGTCAACGTCAACGTCAAAGGCTCGGCGGTCGTCGGCGGTCTCGTCGCCGGGCTTTCCGGTTCGGTCGGCGTCGGCCGGGTCGAGCACGTCAGCGTGACGGGAAATGTCACCTGCACGCAGGCGACCTGTGCAGCCGGAGGAGCCTTCGGTGACATTGACAGCGGTTACTCCGTCGCGAATTCATGGAGCTCGGCCTCGGTGAGCGCCGGCGCCGACGGTGGCGGTTTAGCTGGATTTTACAACGGGACGATCCAGGACAGTTTCGCCACCGGCGCCGTAACGTGCAGCGCTATGTTCTGCACTGCCGGGGGCTTGGCGGCGGTCGGCAATGGTTTGATCCTGCGCAGCTTCGCCACGGGCCCAGTCCGCAGCACCGGAACCAGCAGTTCGGCCGGCGGACTAATTGGTGTGGCGACGCAATCCACCAAACAATCGTTTGCCACCGGAGCCGTCACCGGCGGTCCTTCGTCGCGTGTTGGAGGACTGATTGGTGGAACAGTTAACGCCGCCAGTGTTACCGACCAGTCTTATGCTATTGGGCATGTGGCTGGCGCTGCCGGCGCGACCCTTGGCGGTCTGATTGGGGTTGTCAGCGGCGGCGCGACCGCCACCAATTCCTACTGGGATACGGGCACGACCGGGCAGGCGACCAGCGCCGGCGGCGGCACAGGAAAGACGACCACGCAATTGCGCGCGGCCGTGCCTGCCGGCTTTAATACCAGCACTTGGGCCATCAACAAGACACTGAGCTATCCGTTCTTCAACGATCTGAACATCGACTTTACGTCACCGCTGGCGACTTTGGTGCTTGCGAACAACGTCTACGTGTTCGTGCCGATCAGCCAGCTGGACGTCTCGCAATATAAAGTGAAGCCGCAACACGCTGACGCGGCATCGCTCGCCGCCGTCTACACCATGATTGCGCGGGGCATTGGCATCGCTGATGGCGTTCCCGCGCTTGAGGCGATAAAGGTCGATAGGTATTTCTGGCACGACGCGACGCAAACCGCGACGTTCGCCGGCCCGGTCACCGCGCACGCATCGCTTGGCGTGCTCAAGCCGCTGCCGGGGGCAATCACCAACCTCAACGTCATCGCCCAGATAAAGGTACACCGGCTGGTGATCCTGCGCGGCACCTACAGCAAGACCGGCGGCGGGACGGCCACGCACTACATGCTGGCGACGCTCGACACCAGGAATTCGAACAACACCATCAGCACGATCGTAGCCAACGATCCATGGACCGGCTGGCAGGTTGAAATCGATCCGGCGACCAAGACGGTGGTGTCGCCGTCGAACTTCCCGCTCGCGAACTTCAAGGTGAATGCGTATCAGCCGGTGACGGTGGACTAGGCCGTGAGCCGCGCCGCTTTTGCAGGCGCGGCGGTATCGAAGTCGATGCCGAAGGTTTTACGAAGGCCGGCGCGGCCGCCGTGGTGAGCGTGAGCGCACGGCTGTCGCGCTCGCGCGTGAGCCAGCCGAGCGCCATGCAGCGGCGCAATATCTCG
>JBAUHH010000287.1:0-4672 GCA_049680165.1 Pseudolabrys sp. | reverse complement strand
AACTCCGGCTGCGCGCGTTGGAGCGCATAGACGCTGGTGTCGGGCGTGAGCGAGCCCATCACGCGGTTGTAAGTTTGCTCCGAGATGCCGCGCCGCATCGCGCGCGGGCGGAATTCCTCGACCCAGGCGGCAAACCCGGTCGCCGCGGTTGCGGCGCTACCAAGAGCGAGAGTTGCGGTGCCGGCAACGAAAGCGCGGCGTGTTAGCGCAGTGAGGGGCGCGATTCGTGTCATGGCCGCCATAGTATGCGCGCTGTTCTCCGCCGTACAATCGCCCGCGGCAGAACGTTGCGGGCGTGGCTAACGGTTCGAACCTCGCACTAATCTTCCTGACGGTGCCTTCGCCGTTTGGCTCGCTTGTGATGCGGCCTTTTCGGCTTCTCCGGCGCCACGATAGGCCTTTCGTCGCTTGCCGATGCCGTCGTGGGCTTTTCGCTGCTTGCCGAGTTGGTCGAGGCTTCGCCTGGCGGTGGTGTCGGATGCAACACGACGGGCGGCTTGTCGGGGATAACCGGCGCCGGATCGCCGGGTTTGATCTCCGTGCCGCGACCGCCGATCAGCCGTTCGTAGGCCGTGACCAGCGTCATGTAGGGATTGACCCAGACCCAGCCGGATTTGGTGAAGACCTGAATGTTGAAATGAACGTGGTACGAAGTGCCTTTCTCGAAATCGCCCCATGTTGCAACCTTGCCGAGGATTTCGCCTTCGCTGACCTGCCGGCCGCTGAACCATTCGTCGGCATCCAACATTTTTGGGTTCATGTGCAGATAACGGAAGCGCACGAGGTCATTCGGCGTGTTGACCACGATATAGAGACCGAGATTGCCAGCCATACGCCAGATCGTGCCGTCATGCACGGCGGCGATTGTGTGCTGGTACGGCTCGCAGCGATCGGCGGCGTCATTGAACAGCACGCAATTCGCCGGGCGAATGTCCTCGCCCTGGTGACCCCAGCCTCCGGGACACTGGCCGACGAGGAAATCGCGCAGCTCGCAAAAATTGTCGCGCCAGGGATAGGTGAAATTCACGGCGGCGGCTTCGTTGAAGACGAGCGGCAGGCCGTTCACCTTGCATCGGTATTCCGAATTCTTCTTGCCTAAGCGGCCGACGCGGCCGCTGCGGTAACAGTCGCCCCACGGCATGAAGGATTGCGATTTTACATAGGCCGGTGCATTCGCGATCGGAAAGCGGATGTGCGCATAGACGTGATAGTCGGCGCGGCCGGGCAATTTCTTCCAGCCCGTGTCGGGAATAAGATCGCCCGGCCCGTAATAGGTGAAATCCGATTTCGCTTGCGGACGGCTTACGTCGAAATGCGGCTGCTTGATCGGCGCCGGTGTCCCGCCGGCCGTGTGCAGCGCGCGCAGGAAGCGCTCGGCGATCGGATCGGCTTCCCGGCAGGAGAGATATTTCGCCGATACGCGTTGGTCGTAGCACTGGATGGACAAGACGTAGGGCACGCCGAAGCGTTCGAATACGTAGCGCACATGCGCTTCGCGCAAGATGCGGCGAATGCCCGGAAACAAGTCTTCGAGGCCCTTCGGCGTGAATTCTTCCTGATGGTTCGGGCCATCGAGATCGTAAACGAAGGCCGCGCCGGTGATTTCAACCTCGATTGGCTTTTTGGTGTAGTGGAAGCTCAGGCCCGCTCCGGGTTTCACATAAAACGTGGCGTCGTAACCGGCAGGCCCCGGCAGAAAGAATTTCGTCGGCTGGAAGGCGCCGAAATATTTCTCCGACGTTGCGGCATCGGCGCTGCCGTTCGCGTCATCCTTGCGAAAGGCATCGATGTCGACCGGCAGCAGAACCGGGACGCTGCTCTTGCCCACGCCGCTAAAGCGCTTCTCGGTTTGCTTGTTGAGGCGGGCAAAGGCAGCCGCCGGCGTATCGGTCCCGCGATCGGCAATCGTCGCCGCCGCCGCCTCCCAGTCGACCTGGGAGAGAGTGACCCGAGGGGCCTGGATTTCGTCGGCAGCGGCTGCGGTGGCAAGGCACAAGACGGCGCTGACAAGAACCGGAAATCTCAATGCGCGCCCCTTGCTTGGCCCCCCACGGGCTTGGTTTTGCGCAAGACTAAAGGCATAGGACCGCGGCATACAAGGGTTGGACGCTGGTATAGTGTCTGCGCGGTTTAAGGCGGGGCGCGCGCTTGCGGCAAGAGGACGCGGGATTAATGACGGTGCACGAGACACGGATGGCGGCGGGGGCAGGAACGGCGGGCGGCCCGGATCGCGCGCCGGAGATCGTCGAAAGCGGCGGCACCGCGCGGCTGCATCTGACGCTGGCGACGACCGATTACGATCACGTCCGCGATCTCATGAATGGCGCGGTACGGGCTGAAGGTATCCTGCTCACCGGCTTCGTGCTGCCGGTCGAGGAAATTTTCTTCCGCTTCATCAAGAACCGCGAGTGGGATATTTCCGAAATGTCCTTCGGCAAATTCATCGGCTTTGCCTCGCAGGGGAATTCACCCTTCGTCGGCATTCCGGTGTTTCCGTCACGCGTGTTTCGCCATTCTTCCTTCTATGTGCGCGCCGACCGCGGCATCCGTTCGCCGAAAGATCTCGCCGGCAAGACCGTCGGAATCCCGGAATGGGCGCAGACCGCCGGCATGTATGCGCGTGGGTTTCTGGCGGAAAGCTGCGGCGTCGATCTCGCGTCGATCCGCTGGGTGCAGGCCGGCATGAATCAAGCCGGCCGCGAGGAGAAGGTCGAATTCAAGTTGCCGGCCGGAATCCGTTACGAGCAGCGGCGCGACACCAGCGTCAGCGCCATGCTGCTCTCGGGCGAGATCGACGCGGCGATTTCGGCGCGTGTGCCGGAAGCCTTCACGGCCGGCGGCGGCAAGATCGTACGCCTTTTCCCGGAATATCGCAGCGAGGAAGCGCGCTATTACGCCGAGACCGGTATCTTCCCGATCATGCACGTCATCGCCATACGACGTGCGCTGTTCGATCGCTATCCGTGGGTCGCGATGAATTTGTTGAAGGCGTTCGAAGAGGCGAAAGCGCGCAGCCTGGACCGTATCCACGATCTGACCGCGTCGCGCATCCCGGTGCCGTGGTCGGCGGCGATCGCGGGCGAGTGGGGCAAGGATTTCGGCGACGATCCGTTTCCCTACGGACTCGAGCCGAACCGCAAGACGCTCGAGGCGTTCTGCCGCTTCGCGCACGATCAGGGCGTCACCGCAAAACGTCTTACGCCGGACGATCTGTTCCCAAAGGAAGTGCGCGCCAGCGTGCGCGTTTAATCTTTCGCGCGCTCGACGTAGGAGCCATCGGCGGTCATTATCACCACGCGGGTGCCGACGGTGATGTGGGTGGGCACCATGGTGCGCACGCCGTTCGCGAGCTTCGCCGGCTTGAACGAGCCCGCTGCGGTCTGGCCCTTCATCGCGGGCTCAGTGTCCACAATTTCCAATGTCGCCTTCTGCGGCAGCTCGATTGCGACCGCGATGCCTTCGTGGATGCTCAGGTTCACCTTCATGTTTTCCTGAAGGTAGACCGCCTGGTCGCCGATAATGTCGGCCGGCAGGGCGACCTGGTCGAAAGTCTCCGAATTCATGAAGTGGAAGCCTTCGCCGTCCTGATAGAGGAACTGGAATTCATGATCTTCGACGTGGGCGCGCTCGACTTGGTCGGTGGTCTTGTAGCGCAACGAGGTCTTCACGCCGTCGGAGATCCGGCGCATATCGACCTGGGTGGTCGGGGTGCCCTTGCCGGGGTGAAAATTCTCAGCGGTAAGGACGACATAAAGCTTGCCGTCCATGTCCACGATATTGCCCTTACGCAGCGAGCTAGCGATGACTTTCACAGGAACAATCCTTGATCGGTGGGGCCTCAAGGGCCGCGGTTTCGGGCCGCACCATACCGATCTTGGCGTCGGATGCCAGCCTTTCCGTCGCGGCTGGCCGGCTTTGAGGTAAACGTGCCGAGCGAGCGTCCGCCCTTCTGGAATCCGTCCGCTTATGCCGATCGCCGGCCATTTCTGTTGGCGCGCGGACGGATAACCGCGGCGCTGCGCACCTGGTTTGCCGCGCGCGATTTCATCGAGGTCGAGACGGCCACCTTGCAGGTTTCGCCGGGCAACGAAACCCACCTGCATGCGTTTGCCAGCGACCTCATTGGGCCGGGCGGGGAACGGACGACGTTGTATCTGCGGACGTCGCCGGAATTCGCGTGCAAGAAGCTGCTGAGCGCCGGCGAGAAACGCATTTTCGATTTTGCCCGCGTGTTCCGCAATCGCGAGCGCGGGCCGTTGCACCACCCCGAGTTTACGCTGCTAGAGTGGTATCGCGCGAACGAGACGTACGAGGCGTTGATGGACGATTGCACGGCGCTATTGGCGGAAGCGGCGCGCGCGGCAGGGACGACGCGCTTTGGCTATCGCGACCGGGCGATCGATCCGTTCGCGGCGCCGGAACGGCTGACGGTCGCCGAGGCATTCAAGCGTCATGCCGGCATCGATTTGCTGACGACGATCGCCGGCACCGAAGGCAATCGCGCGAAACTTGCGGCGGCGTCAAAATCTGCTGGCGTCGACGTCGCGGCGGACGACGACTGGGGCGATATTTTCAGCCGGATTTTGGCGGAGAGGGTCGAGCCGCAGCTTGGAAACGGCCGCGCCACAATTCTCTGCGAATACCCGATCACGCAAGCCGCGCTGGCCCGTCC
>JBAUHH010000286.1:0-6205 GCA_049680165.1 Pseudolabrys sp. | reverse complement strand
CATGCCGCGCTGGCGCGCCGCTGCGGCGTGCCCAATGTCATTCTCTGCCGCAATGGCGATCTGGTGCGGCTTGCGCCGTCGCCGGGTGTGATCGACGAGGTGCCCGCCGGCCGCATCTACAAGGACGGCCGGCTGCTGGTCGACGCCGACGCCCGCACCATTGCCGACCGGCGGCGCCTGAGCTTTGCCGGCGCGGTGTCGATCGCGCTGGCGATCACCGACAAAGGCGAGATGGTGGCGGACCCGGAGGTCGACCTGATCGGCATTCCGGAGCGCGACCGCGACGGTGAATCGATAGAGGAGGCGGTTTACGACGCGGTGATTGAGACGTTCCAGTCGCTGCCGCGCGGACGCCGGCGCGATGCCGATTCAGTCGGCGAGGCCATACGCCGCGCGACGCGCGCGGCGGTCGCCGAACGCTGGGGCAAGAAGCCGATGTGCCATGTGCACGTGTTGACGGTATAATCGGGCGAAACGGAGAAAGCATGATCGGCCGTCTCAATCACGTCGCCATCGCCGTGCGCGACATCGCCAAGGCGGCGCAGGTCTATCGCGAGACCTTGGGCGCGGAAGTCTCAGGCGTGGTGCCACAGCCGGACCACGGCGTGAACACCGTGTTCATCACGCTGCCCAACACCAAGATCGAATTGCTGGAGCCGCTTGGCGCGGATTCGCCGATCGCGAAATTCCTCGAGCGCAATCCCGACGGCGGCATCCATCACATCTGTTACGAGGTAGCCGACATTCGCACCGCGCGCGACGCACTCAAACGCAAGGGCGCGCGCGTGCTCGGCGACGGCGAGCCGAAGACCGGCGCGCACGGCAAGCCGGTGCTGTTCCTGCACCCGAAGGATTTCAACGGCACGCTGGTCGAGTTGGAGCAGGCGTAACGCATGGCAACCAGCACGCTGATCGCGATCTATTTCATCATCTGGTGGGTGGTGCTGTTTGCCGTGCTGCCGTGGGGCGTGCGCAGCCAGGAAGAGAGTGGCGAGGTTTCATCCGGCACCGATCCGGGCGCGCCGGCGAGCGCGCGCATGCTGCGCAAGCTGGTCTGGACGACGCTCGTGGCGAGCGTGATCTTCGGCGTGTTCTACGGATTGCAGGCGGCGAACATCATTTCGCTCGAAAAGATCATCGCGCTTACCAGCCCGCCGCACACCTGAGCGCAAAAAAAGAGCAGGGCTCGAAGCCCTGCTTCTTGTCGCACGCAACTGTCCCTGATCCTCGTATTATTAAGTCGCTTTGTTCGAGGCGGCGGCGATGAATCGCGCCAGGACTTGCTTCACTCCCAAGACTTGGACCGCAGCTCAGACCCGGTTCTTGAAGCGCCGGTTTCATTCACGCGGCGGGCTACCGTAACCGATCGAACGGGCGTCTGTCACCGAGATTCCGTCATTCCGCCACGATCACGGCTCGATGACGATAGGCCCGTCGAGCTTGAGCCGGCGGCCGGCGGTGAGCGTGGCGTCGATCACGACCTTCCAGTTCCCGGTCTCACGCAGCGGGATTCCGTCGACTTCCCAACTTCCGTCAGCGCGTTGCAGCGCGTTGCGCGTGACCGGTGCGCTGTCGGCTGTGGGGGCTGTCAGCGCCAATGCGACAGACCTGGCAGAAAGTTCCGTCAGGTCCTCGTTCCAAAGACGAATTGTCGCACGCACGGTTCCAACGCGGCCCGGGGTGAGTGTGACATCGGCCATGCCCTCCTCGGAATGAATGTGAACGAAGGCGGCATTGTCCGCGACCCGCGCGTAGGCCGCGTGAGAATGCGCGTGTGCGCTCGGTTGCATGGTTCCGAGCGCGCCGACGAACAGCAGGGCGGCCAGACCGAGACACGTTTCGGCGATGCTGTTGTACTGGAGCTGGCGTGCCGCATCCGCGCTCGCGAGGCGCGGCGTAAGATAGAAACGGTTGACCGTGGCGATGCCGACCATGGCCACGAACAGACCTATCTTGAGCAGCACGATGCGGCCGTAGTCGGTGGCGATCAGGTTTTCGATGCTGCCGACCAGATTCCAGGTGTTGACGATGCCGCTTGCCAGCAGCGTCGCGACGCTGACCATGCCGATGAGCGAGAACCGGTACACGGCGGCGGCGGTAATCTTTTCCCACGTCCGATTGTGCGCGCGCCGCGCGTGAGCGATCAGCATGGCGAGCGGCGGCAGCGCGCCGAGCCACGCACCGGCGGCCAGGAGATGCAACATGTCCGAAACAAGATGAATGTCGCCCGCGGTGCCCGGCGTCGCGCCGGCGTGGCCGATCCACGCGGGCGTGACCAGCAACGCGATGGCAAGAAGTGAGATAACGATATTCCACGGACTGCGCGCCGTACTCACGGGCGAGATCAGCGCCAGCGTTATCAGTATCGCCAGCGCCAGGCGAATACAGCAGACCAGGCCGAAGCGTGTGTTGCTAAGCACGGTCCAGAAATCGCCGTGGGCGCAAACGTCGAGCAATGGCTCGCCGAAAATATTGGCGGTGAGCAGCACCAGCCAGGCCGCCGCCGAGAGGACGAGGACGCCGAGCGCGATCCACACCGTCCACGACCAGCGCCGGCGCAACATGCCGATGGCGATGACCGGCGGGGCGTGGACGGCGCGAAATGCCGGCTCCGCCACCAGCACGCGGAAGAACACCGTGCCCGCCGCCAGCACGGTCGCGGCGAAATGAACCGCCCGGACGACGACGAGCCATTCGCTCAAGGCGATCTCCGCGCGTTACGGGCCGACGCGGAAGGTAAAGGTGCCTTCAGTCTTGTGGGTGTCGACCGACATGACATGCCAGTACACTTTATAGGTTCCCGGCTTCAACGCCTTCACGCCGATCTGCATTTTTGTCGGATCGTTGCGGTCGACGCTGGCCTTGCCCGTGTCGACGCGTCCGCCGGAGGCGTCGTGCACTTCGACGCCGCTGAAGGCCGGCTCGAGTCGCTCCGTGAACCACAGCGTGACCGCGCTCGGCGCCGTTGCGACCTGGCTACCGACGCGCGGCTCGGCGCGGTCGAGATGGGCATGCGCATGAGCGCCGGTCGCCGCGAACAGCAGCGTTACGAAAACTGCCAAGGATGTAACGATGCGGGTCATTTGCCGAACCTTTCTGAGGTGATTGAACTTGCGAGCAGCGGCCGCCCGATAGAATTGGGGAATATATCGTCGAAGAAAAGGTGTAACTGGCCGATCACGCCGATGCCGGTGCCGCTCTGGCGGTTGACCGGGATCACGGCTTCGACGCCAATCTGGAAAGTGTCGCCGACATAGAGCAGGCCGGGATTGATGGTGCCGGTGGTGACGGTGCCGGAAGAAAACGTATTTCCGACCGGCGTCTGCATCGAGAACTCCACGATCGGGACGAGGCGATTGACGAAATCGGGCAGGCCGAGATCGACCACCGCGGATTTCAGGTACGGCATGCTGTATTGCAATGAGCCGCCCCAGACCAGAACCTGCGGATTGATTTCGATCTCGCCGTCCTCGCCGGCCGCCGAGCGCGAGCTCGGAAACGCGTAGCCGATCTGTCCGGTCACGGCGAATGGGCGCGCCCATTGCATCGTGTCGGGCAAATCGCCGAAGCCTTTGCCGAAATAGAACGTCGGCGTGTAGGCGGTGGCGCGCTCGGCGCCGACGCTTTGCGCGCCGCTGCCGCCCCATTCGACGCTCAGCCCGACCGACGCGACGAACTCGTGCTCGACGTTCTTGAAGGCGCGGTACTTGAGGGTCGTTTCCAGATTCTGGAAGCCGGTTGCCGCCGGCATGCCGGGCGCCTTGATGCGGCTCCAGGCTGACCCGAACGAGACCGCAAAATCCTCAGTGATGCGTTTGGAAAACTCTCCCGAAACATCGAACTGCCTGGCGGATGGATTGTCGCCGGTGCGATAGGCCGAGATGGTCGGGAAGGCGAGCTCGTCGGCCACGCCGGGATCGTCGATCGCCAACGTCGCCGGAAACATCCGGTTGCCGACGATTTCGTGCGCCTGCGCGCCGATCGGCGCGAGCGCGACCACGCACAGGATCGCACGTAGAATACGGGTAGACATGGAAAACTCCGCTTATGTCGTGACAAGGATGAAAGGCCGCTCAAGAGCGGCCATGCCGTCACGCAAAGAGCGGAGGACCTCGCGCGAGCCTTGACCGGGAAACGTCAGCGGCGCGTGGCGCGGCCGACGACGGACTTAAAACGTCCAGAACGCGCGCTGGCTCCAGAATGCCGGCGAGCGCATCGTCCGGCGCCACCGGTGGCGCATAGACCGCGCAAATATTGCAATGCTCGCAGGCATGGCCCGGCACCAGGCCGGATTGGCCAGGTGTCTGGTCAGAGGCTTGGTCCGCCGGCACGCTATGGCAGATGGCGGAGAGGGGATCGAAGTTCGGCTGGGCGGCAACGAGCGGCGACACGACGCCGAGCAGAATGGCGTGCAACGCGACCGCGTAGATTGCCGCCCAGGTCAAAACCCGTTTGCCGCCAGTCCGCATGATGCCCTCAAGCCCGGCTTCAGACCTACCATAGCTATAGATGCCGCAAGCGGCGATAAATTCCCGAAAATCGGCGTGCCCCAAAAACGGCATGCCCCTTGTCTTTTCCCGGCCGATCCGGTTTCACTCCGGCGCGGCTTTCCGCCCTCGATTCCCGAACAAACAGCCATGCGCTTCACCCGTTTCTTCCTTCCGATCCTGCGCGAAACGCCGAAAGAGGCGGAAATCGTCTCACACCGGCTGATGCTGCGCGCCGGCATGATGCGGCAGGAGGCCGCGGGCATTTACGCATTCCTGCCGCTCGGCCTGCGCGTGCTGAAAAAGATCGAGCAGATCGTGCGCGAGGAGCAGAACCGCTCCGGCGCGATCGAGATGCTGATGCCGACCATCCAATCCGCCGATCTGTGGCGCGAGAGCGGGCGCTACGACGCCTACGGCAAGGAGATGCTGCGCATCAAGGACCGGCACGAGCGCGACATGCTGTACGGGCCGACCAACGAAGAGATGGTCACGGAAATCTTCCGCGCCTATGTGCGCTCGTACAAGGATCTGCCGCTCAATCTCTATCACATCCAGTGGAAATTCCGCGACGAGGTGCGCCCGCGCTTCGGGTTGATGCGCGGCCGTGAATTTTTGATGAAGGACGCCTATTCGTTCGATCTCGATCAGGCCGGCGCGCGGCATTCCTACAACAAGATGTTCGTCGCGTATCTGCGCACATTCGCGCGGCTCGGATTGAAATCGATCCCGATGCGCGCCGACACGGGCCCTATCGGCGGCGACCTCAGCCACGAATTCATCATCCTCGCCTCGACCGGCGAGAGCGAAGTTTACTGTCACAAGGACTATCTCGACTTTCAGGTGCCCGGCGCGGACGTGAATTTCGACGATGTCGCCGGCCTGCAGGCGATCGTGGACAAATGGACATCTCTTTATGCCGCGACCGACGAGATGCACGACGCGGCGGCCTTCGCGAAAATCCCGCCGGACAAGCAGGTGTCGGCGCGCGGCATCGAGGTCGGCCACATCTTCTATTTCGGCACCAAATATTCCGCGCCGATGAAGGCCGTGGTGGCCGCCGGCGACGGCACCGAGGTGCCGGTGCACATGGGTTCGTACGGCATCGGACCGTCGCGGTTGGTCGCGGCCATCATCGAGGCCTCGCATGATGATAACGGCATCATCTGGCCGGAGCCTGTGACGCCGTTCAAGGTCGCGATCCTCAACCTGAAGCAGAGTGACGCGGCGACTGATGGCGCGTGCGAGATGCTTTATCGCGCTCTCACCGCCAAGGGCATCGACGTTCTCTACGACGACCGCGACGAGCGGGCGGGCGCGAAATTCGCCACCGCCGATCTGATCGGCGTACCCTGGCAGGTTCTGGTAGGCCCCAAGGGTCTCGGCGAAGGCAAGGTGGAAGTCAAAAAGCGCGCCGACGGCAGCCGCGAATTGATGAGCCCGGAGGCGGCACTCGACCTCTTGAGCAAATGATCTGTGCGTGACTCAAGGGCAAAGCGAGACTCGTCCGGCTTGAATCCGCCAGAATCGTGTGAAAATCGGGGCGCTGGAACAGAGACGAGATGAGCGAGCCCACCGGGACGCGGCCCTTCTCCCCGTTTGAATGGATGCTGTCGCTGCGCTACTTGCGGGCGCGGCGCAAGGAAGGATTCATCTCGGTCATCGCCGGGTTTTCCTTTCTCGGCATCGTGCTGGGCGTCGCCACGCTGATCATCGTC
>JBAUHH010000285.1:0-14899 GCA_049680165.1 Pseudolabrys sp. | reverse complement strand
TTGCTGTCGTGCTCGGTTCGCACGACCGAATGATGCACCTGGTGCATCTGCGGCGTCACCAATAGCCAACGAACAACCGGCTCGAGCCGCGGCGGCAGCGCCACATTGCTGTGGTTGAACATCGACGTCGCGTTGAGCACTACCTCGAAAATCAGCACCGACACGGCCGGAATGCCGATCGCTACCACCGCCACGATCTTGATCGCCGCCGACAGCAAAATTTCCAGCGGGTGGAAACGCACGCCCGTGGTCACGTCGATATCGAGATCGGCATGATGCATGCGATGCAGCCGCCACAGTACGGGCACGTAGTGGAACACCCGGTGCTGCGCGTAGATGACGAGATCGAGCAAGACAAAGCCGGCGATCCCGGCGGCCCAGACCGGCAAGCCCAACATCGGCAGCAGCCCCCACCCGCGCTCGGCCGCGAGCAGCGCCACGCCGACCGCGGCCGTCGGCACAATCAGCCGCACCGCAACAATATCGACTGCAAGAATCCCGAGATTGTTCGCCCAGCGCGGCCGGCGCCCGACTTTGAGCGCTCGCCGCGGCGCCAGCCATTCCCATGCCACCATCGCTGCGAACACGGCGGCGTAGCAGCCGACACGAATGGCAATCTCGACGCCCGGGCTCACATGCGGCTCCTGTCCTTGGCGCGATTTAACAACATGCTGCTGTTGCGTCGTTGCCGCCCCCACAACGCCCTGTTAAGACTACATGATCCGCCATCGGCCGGGCGGCAAGGGGAGGCGCGCCGGACGCATGGAAATCTTTCTCCAGCAGCTCATTAACGGCATCACGCTCGGCTCGATCTACGGGCTCATCGCCATCGGCTACACAATGGTGTTCGGCATCATCGGGATGGTGAACTTCGCCCACGGCGACGTGTTCATGGTCTCGGCCTTCATCGCTCTCATCGCCTTCCTCATCCTGACCACCTGGCTCGGCATCACCTCGATCGCGCTGGCGCTCTTTATCGTGCTGATCGTCGCCATGGTGTTCACGTCACTGGTCAACTGGGTGATCGAGCGCGTCGCCTACCGGCCGTTGCGCGGCTCATTCCGGCTGGCGCCGCTGATCTCGGCGATCGGCATGTCGATCTTCCTGTCGAATTTCGTGCAGGTCACACAGGGGCCGCGCAACAAGTCGATCCCGCCGATGGTGCAAGGCGAATTCGTGCTGATGACCCGCAACAACTACCCGGTCACGATTTCGATCAAGCAGCTCATCATCTGGGGCGTCACCGCGGTGCTGCTGATCGCATTCTGGTATCTCGTCGCCAAGACCAAGCTCGGCCGCGCGCAACGCGCCTGCGAACAGGACCAGAAAATGGCAGCGCTGGTCGGCGTCAACGTCGACCAGACCATCTCGATGACCTTCGTCATCGCCGCCGCCCTCGCCGCCGTCGCCGGCACCATGTATCTCATGTATTACGGCGTGGTGAGCTTCTCCGACGGCTTCGTGCCGGGCGTGAAGGCCTTTACCGCTGCCGTACTCGGCGGCATCGGTTCGCTGCCGGGCGCGGTTGTGGGCGGCATCCTCATCGGCCTGATCGAGACCTTCTGGTCGGCGTATTTCTCCATCGACTACAAGGACGTCGCGGCATTCTCGGTGCTCGCCATCACGCTGATCTTCTTGCCGCAGGGTCTGTTCGGCCGGCCTGACGTCGAAAAGGTGTGAGATGAGCGGCGCGCAAAGCGAGCGCGTCGATTTACCTCGCGCGTTGCGTGACGCCGGGATCACGGCGCTGCTCGCATTCGGTCTGTTCCTGCCGCTGATCGGTCTGCAAACCGTCTCCAACATCCGCAACGAACTCGCGCTTGAAACGCGCTGGCCGCTGCTCGCCAGCGTGGTCGCGATCGTCGGCGTCGGCCGGCTGTTCTTTTCGGTGGCGATCGAGCCCTGGCTCGCGCGCCGCCGGGCAATGCCGGCGCGCGCCGCGCCGTCCGCTATCCGCGCCGCCTTCGGCAAATGGTTCGTGCCGTTCGCGATCGGCTTCGTCATTGTCTATCCGGTGATCGTTATTGCCGGCGCTGGCTTTCGCGGCTCGCTGAAGTGGATCGACAATTTCGGCATCCAGATTCTGATTTACGTGATGCTCGGCTTCGGGCTCAACATCGTGGTCGGACTCGCCGGCCTGCTCGATCTCGGTTACGTCGCATTCTACGCGGTCGGCGCCTATTCCTATGCCCTGCTCGCCAAGACCTTCGGCTTCACATTCTGGCTGCTGTTGCCTCTCGCCGGCATCCTCTCTTCCTTCTGGGGGATTCTGCTCGGCTTTCCGGTATTGCGGCTGCGCGGCGACTATCTCGCCATCGTCACGCTCGCGTTCGGCGAGATCATCCGCATCGTCATCATCAACTGGGTCGATCTGACCAACGGTTATGCCGGCATCGGCGGCATTCCCCGCCCGAGCTTTTTCGGCATCCCGTTCACCGCCGACGATAACGGCTTTGCCGCGGTGTTCGGGCTGGAATTCACGCCAATCTACCGGACGATCTTTCTTTATTACGTGATTCTGGCATTGGCGTTGCTCACCGCTTGGGTCACGATCCGGTTGCGGCGTCTGCCGGTCGGACGCGCGTGGGAAGCGCTGCGCGAGGACGAGATCGCCTGCCGCTCGCTCGGCATCAACACCACCAACACCAAGCTCACCGCCTTCGCCATGGGCGCGATGTTTGCTGGCTTCGCCGGATCGTTCTTCGCCGCGCGGCAGGGTTTCATCTCGCCTGAATCCTTCACCTTCATCGAATCCGCCACCATCGTCGCCATCGTCGTGCTCGGCGGCATGGGCAGCCAGATCGGCGTCGCCATCGCCGCCATCGCGATGATCGGCGGCACGGAAATCATGCGCGACCTCGATTTTCTCAAGCAGATTTTCGGCGCCGACTTCGACCCGACCAAATACCGCATGCTGCTGTTCGGGTTCTTCATGGTGCTGATCATGGTCTGGCGTCCGCGCGGGCTGATCGCGACGCGCACGCCGTCTGTGTTCCTGAAGGAGCGCAAGACCATTTCCGCCGAACACGTCAAAGAAGGTCACGGGTGATGACGGCGGCTCGCGATTATGTTCTGCGCGTCGAGCACCTCTACATGCGGTTCGGCGGCCTCATCGCCGTCGACGATCTCTCCTTCGAGGCCGCGCGCGGCGAGATCACCGCGCTGATCGGCCCGAACGGCGCCGGCAAGACCACTGTGTTCAATTGCATCACCGGCTTCTACAAGCCGACCGAAGGCCGGCTCGCGCTGCATCATGGCGATCCGGCGTTGTGGGGCGCACTCGACGCACTCACCGCCAGCGACAAACGCAGCCTGCATCAGGCGGCAAGCGCGCTATTTTTGCTCGAACGCATGCCGGATTATCTGGTGACGCAAAAGGCGCGCGTGGCGCGCACGTTCCAGAATATCCGGCTGTTTCCCGGCATGACCGTGCTGGAAAACCTGATGGTGGCGCAGCACAACCCGCTGATGATGGCGTCGGGCTTCACGTTCTTGGGAATTCTCGGCTTCCCCTCCTATGGCCGCGCAGAGCGCGCGGCGATCGACAAGGCGCGTAACTGGCTCGACCGCATCGGACTCATCGAACGCGCCGACGACCCGGCCGGCGATCTGCCTTACGGCGCGCAGCGCCGGCTCGAGGTCGCGCGCGCGATGTGCACCGATCCGGTCCTCCTCTGTCTCGACGAGCCGGCGGCGGGCCTCAATCCGCGCGAGAGCACCGAGCTCAACGCGCTGCTGCTTGATATCCGCAAGGATTACGGCACCTCGATACTGCTGATCGAGCACGACATGTCGGTTGTGATGGAAATCTCCGACCACATCGTGGTGCTGGACTACGGCGTCAAGATTTCCGACGGCTCGCCAAAAGAAGTGCGCAACGATCCGAAAGTGATAGCCGCCTATCTCGGCGTGCAGGACGACGAGGTGGAAAAAGTCGAGGCGGAGGTCGGGCTGTGATCTGCTTTTCGTCATGGCCGGGCTTGTCCCGGCCATCCACGTCTTTGAATAAAAGAAAGCAAGGCGTGGATGCCCGCGACGGGCGCGGGCATGACGCATTCTCGGGGCTCCTTTCCTCGGCCCTCCCCCTTTCAGGGGGAGGGAGAAGGAGAGGCATGCCATGACCGAGCCTCTGCTCAGCGTGCGCGGCGTCAAGACCTTCTACGGCCGCGTGATGGCGCTCAAGGGCGTCGACCTCGACGTCAACGACGGCGAGATTGTCACGCTGATCGGCGCCAACGGCGCCGGCAAGTCCACGCTGATGATGACGGTCTGCGGCAACCCGCGCGCGCGCGAAGGCACTATCCGCTTCGACGGGCGCGACATCACGCGCCTGCCCACGCACGAGATCGCGCATCTCAAGCTGGCGCAGGCGCCGGAGGGCCGCCGCATCTTCTCGCGCATGACCGTGCTGGAAAATCTGCAGATGGGCGCGGTCGTCGCCGACCCCGCGCATTTCGGTCAGGACCTCGAGCGCCTGCTGGTGATGTTTCCTCGCCTGAAGCAGCGCCTGCATCAGCGCGGTGGAACGCTGTCCGGCGGCGAACAACAAATGCTGGCGATTGCGCGCGCGCTGATGAGCCGGCCAAGGCTGCTGTTGCTGGATGAGCCTTCGCTTGGCCTCGCGCCGCTCATTGTCAAACAGATTTTCGACGCCATTCGCGCGCTCAACAAGCAAGACAAGCTCACCGTGTTTCTGGTCGAACAAAACGCGTTCCACGCCCTCAAGCTCGCGCACCGCGGCTACGTGATGGTCAACGGCCTGATCACGCTGTCCGGCAGCGGCCGGGAATTATTGCAGCGGCCTGAAATAAAATCCGCCTATCTCGAAGGCGGCCGCCAGCAGGTGGAGCTGTAAATGGACTTCTCCATCCCCGAGTTTCTCTACGAGGAAGGCTCGTTCGGCGTGTTCGTGCTGGTCACCGTCATCCTCGGCGGCGGTGCGGCGGCGCTGGCCGGCCGGGCCATCGCCGCGACCTGGCGGCCGTGGCGGCAGATCCTCGGCTATATGCTGATCCTGGGCGCCGTGGTGCGCTTCTTCCACTATGCCCTGTTCGGCGGCACGCTATTGTCGCTGCACTACTATTTGGTCGACAGCGCGGTTTGCATCATTGCCGGGCTGATCGGCTACCGGTTAACCCGGGCGGCCCAGATGGTCACGCAATATAGCTGGCTCAATGAACGCGCCGGGGCGATGCGCTGGCGCCGGAAAGCGCCTTGAGCTAGCATCGAGGCTGATCTTGCTCGCCGTTAGACACAAATCATCTGAGGGAGAGAACGAATGAAGAGGATCACCACGCTCGGCCTCACGCTGGGCTTTGCTGTTGCGCTCGCCGGCTCCGCTTCCGCGCAAGTGAAATTCGGCGTCGGCGGCCCAATCACCGGTCCCAACGCCGCGTTCGGCGCGCAGCTCAAGAACGGCGCCGACCAGGCCGTCGCCGACATCAACGCCGCCGGCGGAATCATGGGCCAAAAGCTCTCGCTCGAATACGGCGATGACGTCTCCGATCCCAAGCAGGGCGTGTCGGTCGCCAACAAGTTCGCCGGCGACGGCGTCAAGTTCGTCATCGGCCACTTCAATTCCGGCGTGACCATGCCCTCCTCCGAGGTCTATCAGGAGAACGGCATCCTCGAGATCACGCCCGCCTCCACCAACCCGCAAGTCACCGAACGCGGCATGTGGAACATCTTCCGCACCTGCGGCCGCGACGACCAGCAGGGCGCGGTTGCCGGCGCCTACATCCTCAAGCACTTCAAGGGCAAGAAAGTCGCCGTCGTCCATGACAAGACGACGTACGGCAAAGGCCTCGCCGACGAGACCAAGAAGGCGATCAACAAAGGCGGGATGAAGGAAGTCCTCTACGAAGGCATCAACCTCGGCGAGAAGGATTTCTCCGCGCTGGTGTCGAAGATCAAGCAGTCCGGCGCCGATCTCGTTTATTGGGGCGGCCTGCACACCGAAGGCGGCCTGATCGTGCGGCAGATGCGCGACCAGGGCGTCAAGGCCCCGCTGATGGGCGGCGACGGCATCACCACCGACGAGTTCGCTCAGATCGGCGGCCCCGGCGTCGAGGGCACGCTGATGACCTACGGCCCCGATGCACGCAACAATCCGGCGGCGAAGGCGGTGGTCGCGAAATTCCGCGCCAACAAGTTCGAGCCGGAAGCCTACACGCTCTACAGCTACGCCGCGGTGCAGATCGTCAAGGAAGCCGCGGAGGCCGCCAAATCGGTCGATCCCAAGAAGGTCGCCGAGAAGATGCACTCCGGCATGAAGTTCAAGACCGTGATCGGCGACCTGTCCTACAACAAGAAGGGCGACATCACCCGCCTCGACTACGTGATGTATCTCTGGACCAAGGATAAGGACGGCAAGATCACGTACCACGAGTGCCCGGGCAACGACTGCACCAAATTGAAGATGTACTGATCGGTCGTTTCGCCAGGACGGCCCCGGCCGGAGCCAGGCTCCGCCGGGGCCGTTTTCTTTTGCGCGCCTGTCAGCCGATTTTCGACAGCGCCGGAAACGTATCGAGCAGCCACACGCTCATTTGCGTGATGCTGCCGGTGAGAAAGGCGATGCCGGTGAGCACCAGCAGCGCACCCATCGCCTGCTCGACGCGATGCAGATAATTGCGGAAGCGCGCGAGAAACGCCGCGAACGGCTCGATCGCAAACGCCGCGATGATGAAGGGGATGCCGAGGCCGAGCGAGTAGACCGCCAGCAGCTCGGCGCCGCGCGCGACCGTCTGCTCGGACGCAGCGACCGCCAGAATGGCCGCCAGGATCGGCCCGATGCACGGCGTCCAGCCGAAGGCGAATGCCAGGCCCATCACATAAGCGCCCCACAGGCCGACCGGCTTGGAAACCTCCACGCGCTTCTCGCGCATCAGCAGCGCGATCCGCGTCACGCCGAGGAAGTGCAATCCCATGACGATGATGACGACGCCCGCAATGATCGAGAGCGTTCCGGAGTAGGCGCGAATGAGCGAACCGACCGCGCTGGCGCTGGCGCCAAGCGACACGAACACCGTGGCGAAACCCAGCACGAACAGTACGGCCGCAGCCACCGTCTCGCGCTTGGCCCGCGGCTCGGTTTCGGCGTCGGCAAGCCGCTCCAGCGAGGCGCCGGCCAGATAGACGAGATAAGGCGGCACCAGCGGCAGCACACAGGGAGAAAGGAAACTCACCAGCCCGGCGATCAGGGCGGCAAAGAGGGTCACGTCGCTATGCATGGCGCCCTAGATGCGATGCATCGCCGCGCGAAGCAAGCGCCTCGCGTCCTATTCGCCGGAACGTGATCGGGCGTGATAGGTTTCGCCACAAGAGGTTTTTATGGCGCGCAATCTCATCACCGATATCCCCGGCATCAAGGTCGGCCACGCCGGCGACGCCAAGCTCGGCTCCGGCGCGACCGTCGTGTTGTTCGAGGCCCCGGTCGTGGCAAGCGTCGACGTGCGCGGCGGCGGACCGGGCACGCGCGAGACCGCGCTGCTCGATCCGGCACAGACCGTCGAAGGCATCGACGCCATCGTGCTTTCCGGCGGCTCCGCTTTCGGGCTCGACGCTGCCTCCGGCACGCAAGCCTGGCTGCGCGAGCAGGGCCGCGGCTTTGCGGTGCGCGAGGCGCGCGTGCCGATCGTGCCGGCGGCGATCCTGTTCGATCTTTTGTCCGGGGGTGACAAGGACTGGGGCCGCTATCCGCCCTATCGCGAGTTCGGCTACGACGCCGCGAAAAACGCGGGAGCCGATTTTGCGCTCGGCAGCGCGGGCGCGGGTCTCGGCGCCACCACGGTCAATCTGAAAGGCGGCATCGGCTCGGCCTCCGCGCGCACACGCGACGGATTGACGGTCGGCGCCATCGCCGCCGCAAACGCCGCCGGCAGCATGACCATCGGCAACGGCCCACATTTCTGGGCGGCGCCGTTCGAGCAGGACAAGGAATGCGGCGGACGCGGATGGCCGGCATCATTCCCGGCCGAGGCTTTGGCGTTTCGCAGCAAAGGCTCGCCCGGCGAGAACACGACGCTCGCCGTCATCGCCACCGACGCCAGGCTCACCAAAGCCCAGGCGAAACGCCTCGCCGTCATGGCGCAAAGCGGAATGTCGCGCGCGATCTATCCGGTGCACACGCCGCTCGATGGCGACGTGGTGTTCGCCGCCGGCACCGGACAAAAGCCGCTGCCCGATCCGGTGTTCTCGCTCAGCGCGCTCGGCATGACCGCGGCCAATGTGCTCGCCCGCGCCATCGCGCGCGCGGTCTACGAGGCCACCGCGCTCCCCTTCCCCAACGCGCTGCCGGCCTGGAAGGACAAGTTCGACAAGACGTGACGAACTTCCGGCATCGCCCGCGCGTTATAGCGCCATGCCGTCGACCGCGATCTCGGATATCGACTACGACTCCAGCCGCGAAATGCTGACCGTCACCTTCGTGACCGGCCGCGTGTACGAATATTTCGATGTGCCGCTCGACGTGGCGGACGCGTTTCAGCATGCCGGCTCGAAGGGCGCGTATTTCAACCGGGAAATCCGCGACCGCTACAAGTTTCGCGAAATAATCTCGAACCCGCTCAACTGAATCGCTCGGCGCGGAACGGCGCCGGATCGCAGAACGGTGTTGCGCCGACGATCATCTCTCCGATGAGGCGCCCGGTCACCGGGCCGAGCGTCAGCCCCCAATGCGCATGGCCAAACGCAAGCCATAAACCGGTTTGTCCCGGCGCGCGCCCGATCACCGGCCGCGAATCCGGGAAACACGGACGCGAGCCCATCCAGGTCGGGCCGATCTGCTCGCCGAGCGGAAACAGCTCCTGCGCATTCGGCAGCAGCCGGCCGAACTGCACCGGCGTCGGGGCTGCGTCGCGCGCGGCGAATTCCGCGCCGGTGGTGATGCGGATGCCCTGCTCCATCGGCGTGATCAGATAGCCGCCGTCGGCGTCGAGCACCGGCCGCGACAGGTTGGCGTTGCCCTTGGCCTTGAAATGCCGGTGATAGCCGCGCTTGACCGCCATCGGCAGCTTGATGCCGAGCGGTGTCAGCACATCCGGCGACCACGGGCCAAGCGCAACGATCGCCTCGTTTGCATCGATTGCGCCCTCATCGGTGTCTATGCGCCAGCGCGTGCCGATGCGATGCAGTGACTGCGCATCGCCGTTGAGCACGACGCCGCCGAGCGCGGAGAAGCGCGCGACGTAAGCGCGCGTCACCGCCAGCGGATTGCTCAGGCTCACCGCGCTCTTCCAGAACACGGCATTATCGAACACCGGCGCGAGCGACGGCTCGAGCGCGCGCGCCGCATCGGCGCCGATGGGGTCGAGCGGAATGCCGAATTCGGCGGCGATATCGAGCTCGGGCTTGAGCTCCCTGAAATGGCGTTCGTCGCGGTAAAGCTTGAGCCAGCCGGTCTTGCGCAGATAGCGCATCGCGCCCGACTCATGCATGAGCGCTTCGTGCTCAGCGATGGCTTTTGCAAATAGCGGGCGCACCAGCCGCGCGTGTTCGACCAGCTTTGCGGGCCGCGTCGCCGCGCGATAGGCCATCAGCCACGGCAAAATTTTCGGCAAGAACGAAAAATGATAGTTCGCTTCCGGGGCGCGCTTGAACGCGACCCGCATCAGCTTGCCGAAATCGGGAAATGGCGGCGGGAAAACCGTGTTGCCTTCGATGATGCCTGAAGTGCCGTAAGAGGTTTCCTCGCCCGGCGCGCGCCGGTCGACGAGCGCGATCGACAGCCCGCGCTTGGCGAGCTGCAGCGCGATGGAGGCGCCGACAATGCCCGCGCCGAGCACGATCGCGTCAGTGCGCGCCATGAAATCCTCCTGTCCCTCGCCCGCAAGCTAATGGCTGGATCGGGGCGGACAAGAGCGGTATCAGTTTCCTGCCCGCCGGAGCCATTGCCCCATGAAATTTCTTCGCCCGATTGCGGCCGTGCTCGAATTCCTCGGCCGCCACGGCACCCTTATGGTTGCGTTGTCTATTTTCGTCGGCTTGTTGGTGCCGCAGCTTGCCTCCGGTTTCAAGCCGCTGCTCGGCGAAGCGATCTTCATCATGCTGTGCCTCGCCTTTCTGCGCGTCGACACCGGCGAGTTGCGCGCGCTGTTCGTGCGGCCGGGGCTGGTGCTCGCCGCGTCCGCCTGGGTGATGCTGGCGACGCCGATTGTCCTCGGCACGCTGTTTCGCGCCGTCAGCGTGGACAAGGCGGCGCCCGGCCTGTTTTTCATCCTGATCCTGCAAATGTCCGCGCCGGGCCTGATGTCCTCACCGGCGCTCGCGGCCTTGATGGGTCTCGACGTCGCTTTGACGCTCGCGAGCCTCGTTGTCTGCGCTGCTGCAACGCCGATTACCGCAACTTTTTTCACACATCATTTTCTCGGCACCGCGGTGATCTCGCCCGTGTCATTTGGCTTCATGCTGTTCGTCTACATCGCCGGATCGGCGCTGGTCGCGGCCGTTATCCGGCGTCTCGGGGGGAAAGCGCGCGTGGAAGCGCAGCATGCGCGTATCGATGGCTTGAGCGTCATCGCGATGTTCGTGTTTGCGGTCGCGGCGATGGACGGCGTCTCGGCGCACTTTCTCGCCGATCCTTTCGAGGTTACCAAGCTCGCGGCTCTTGCCTTTGGGCTTTCGCTGGCCCTGATCGCCCTGACGACCGTGATTTTCCTGCCCGCGGGACGCGCGCGCGCTTTCGCGATCGGATTGATCGCCGGCAATCGCAACCTTGGGCTGATGCTGGCGGGCACCGGCTTCGTCGCGCCGGACGTGGCCTGGCTTTATTTCGGCCTGGCGCAAATCCCGATTTATCTGCTGCCGCAATTGTTGAAGCCGCTGGCGAAGCGGCTTCAACAGACCGCTAACGGCTAAATGATCGCGAGGAGCGCTCCTGCGGCGGGCAATAGTGCTTGCGCGCCTTTCGCAAGCAACTGAGCGAATTGATCGGCACCGCTCTGATTGCCTGACGCGTCATCCGACGACGCGGTGCCTGACGAACCCGATGTCGGCGCCGCCGCGGTCGTGCTCGAGGTTGTCGTCCCATCCTGATAGGTCATGGTGGTCGTAACCGAGCCGTCGGGATTTGTGGTGGTGGTCGTGGTGGCGCCGTCGGCATCGCTTGAATCGCTTGAGCTGCCGTCGGCGGAAGAAGCGCCCGCCCCGCCGCCATGCGAAGATTTGCCCGCGCCGCCGGAACCCGATGACGCGTCTGCGCCGTCGGAGCCCGATGATGCACCGGCGCCGCTTGACGACTGGCCTTGCGCTGACAGCAGGGAGCTAAAGGTGTCGCTGCTGAACTGCGAGCTAACGGTAGCGCCGGCGGCCGGCTGCGAATTTGCCGTGGCGCTGGCTTCGTCGGAAGTCGTCGACGTAGCTTGCAGCAACGTCATCAATGGATCGGTCTCATCCGATCCCTCGCTGGCGTTGGCGCCCTGGGTCTGGAACGTCGGGAGATAGGATTGCGCGTGAGATAATGCGCTTACTGACATGGACATGACTTAGAACTCCACAACCGGTGCCCACCGGTTGTCTGGTGATGGCCGCACCCGGCACCTCGCTCGCAAAAGCCGCGCCAAGCCACCGCACTCGCAGAAAGCCCCATTTTTGCTGGCCCTAACTGACATCGCGCGCACCGCAGTGCAGAGCCGGCCCGGCAAATTTTGCCGCCCGCAATGGCCCCGTTTGCCGAGTTAACAGGTCTTGCGTCCGCGCGTTGCCCGCCGAACGCCAGCGTGTTAGGCGAACGGCATCCGGAGGCCAGAATGCGACCTTTGATCATCGCGCCGTCGATCCTCGCGGCCGACTTCGCCAAGCTTGGCGACGAGGTGCGCGCGATCGAAGCCGCCGGCGCCGACTGGATCCACCTCGACGTCATGGACGGGCATTTCGTGCCCAACATTTCCTTCGGGCCCGACGTGGTGAAGGCGATCCGCCCGCTTACGAAAAAGACGCTCGACACGCATCTGATGATCGCGCCCTGCGACCCCTATCTCGAAGCCTTCGCCAAGGCCGGCTCCGACATCATCACCGTGCATGTGGAGGCTGGGCCGCACGTGCATCGCTCGCTGCAGGCGATCCGCGCGCTCGGCAAGAAAGCCGGCGTTACCATGAATCCCGGCACGCCCGCGGCCAGCGTCGAACACGTGATCGACATAGTCGATCTCATCCTCGTGATGTCGGTTAACCCCGGCTTCGGCGGGCAGAAATTCATCCCGTCCGCGCTCGACAAGGTACGCGAGCTGCGCGCGATGATCGGCGCGCGCCCGATCGACATCGAAGTCGACGGCGGCGTGACGGCGGAAAACGCCGCCGAAGTAATCCGCGCCGGCGCCAATGCTCTGGTCGCCGGTTCCGCCGTTTTCAAGGGTGGCAACTACAAAAGCAACATCGCCGCAATCCGCCAGGCGGCGGCGATGGCGCGAGGTGAGGCGGCGTGACCATCCCGCGCTATTCCCGCCCAGAGATGACCGCGATCTGGGACCCGCAGACGCGCTTTCGTATCTGGTTCGAGATCGAGGCGCACGCGGCCGACGCCATGGCCGAGCTCGGCATCGTGCCGAAAGAGGCCGCGAAGAAAATCTGGGAAAAGGGCAAGAACGCGACGTTCGACGTCGCGCGCATCGACGCCATCGAGGCGGAAGTCAAACACGACGTCATCGCCTTTCTGACGCACCTTGCCGAGATCGTCGGGCCGGAGGCGCGCTTCGTGCATTCCGGCATGACCTCGTCGGACGTGCTCGACACCTGCTTCAACGTGCAACTGGTGCGCGCCGCCGACATTCTCATTGCCGACATCGACAGATTGCTCGCCGCGCTCAAGCGCCAGGCGCTCGAGCACAAGATGACACCGACCGTCGGCCGCTCGCACGGCATCCACGCCGAGCCGACCACGTTCGGCCTCAAGCTCGCTTATGCCTACGCGGAATTCTCCCGCGCCAAAGCGCGGCTCGAAGCCGCGCGCAAGGAAGTGGCGACATGCGCGATCTCCGGCGCGGTCGGCACCTTCGCGCAGGTCGATCCGCGCGTCGAAGCACATGTGGCGAAGGCGATGGGACTCGTTGTCGAGCCGGTCTCGACGCAGATCATCCCGCGCGACCGCCACGCCATGTACTTCGCGACGCTCGGCGTCGTCGCCTCCTCGATGGAGCGGCTGGCGATCGAAATCCGTCACTTACAACGCACCGAAGTGCTGGAAGCGGAAGAGTTCTTCTCGGAGAAGCAGAAAGGCTCCTCGGCGATGCCGCACAAGCGCAATCCGGTGCTGTCGGAAAACATCACCGGCCTTGCGCGCATGGTGCGCGCCTACGCCCTGCCGGCGATGGAGAACGTGGCGCTCTGGCACGAGCGCGACATCTCGCATTCATCGGTCGAGCGCATGATCGGGCCGGATGCGACTGTCACGCTCGATTTCGCGCTCAATCGTCTCGCCGGCGTCGTCGAAAAGCTGATCATCTATCCGGCCAATATGCAGAAAAATCTCGACCGGCTCGGCGGGCTCGTGCATTCGCAACGCGTGCTGATCGCGCTCACGCAAAAGGGTATGCCGCGCGAGGACGCTTACCGGGCCGTGCAGCACAACGCCATGAAAGTATGGGCGGGCGAAGGCGATTTTCTCACGCTGCTGAAAGCCGACAAGGATGTGAGCGCCAAGCTCACGGCAAAGGAGATCGAAGCCAATTTCGATCTCGGCTATCACCTCAAGCACGTCGACACCGTATTCAAGCGCGTGTTTGGAACCGCCTGACGCCGGTTCCGGCCGCTTCATGACCACCCGGCGCGCGTCCTGGCGTAAACTCTTTCATCTTCGATTCGGGACCACGCATGTCATCCGCGCATACGACCATTCTCGTGTTTGATTCCGGCATCGGCGGCCTCACCGTGTTCCGCGAGGTCGTGCACGTGCGGCCCGACGCGCATTTCGTTTATGCGGCGGACGACGCCGCCTTTCCCTACGGCGATCTCGACGAAGACGCGTTGATCGCGCGCGTGCGCAAAGTCATGGGCGAATTGATCGAGCAGCATCATCCCGATCTGGTGGTGATTGCGTGCAACACGGCCTCGACGCTGGCGCTCGGCGAACTGCGCGCCAAATTCAAGGTGCCGTTCGTTGGCACCGTTCCGGCGATCAAGCCTGCCTGCGCGCAATCGAAGTCAAAACTGGTCACGGTGCTCGGCACGCAGGCAACCGTCGGACGCGAATACACCCGCGCACTGATCCGTGAATTTGCCGGCAACTGCGAGGTGAGCTTGGTCGGTTCCGCGCATCTTGCGACCTACGCCGAAGCCGAACTCAACGGCAATCCGGTGGAGGACAAGGACATCGCCGCGGAGATCAAGCCGTGCTTTGTGCTCGACGACAAGCGCCACACGGACACGATCGTGCTCGCCTGCACGCATTATCCGTTGCTGTTCGAGCGGCTGCGCAAGAATGCGCCGTGGCCGGTTTCCTGGGTCGATCCGGCGCCGGCGATCGCGCGACGCGTGGTCGATCTCATCGGCCCCTCGAAAGGGCACCACGGGGCGACGCAATGGCGCCTGGTTTTCACCTCCGGCAAGCCGCCCTCGCCCGCGCTGTCGCGCGCGCTGCCGCACTACGGTCTGCACTAGAAAAGCCGCTTTGCGGCGATTTGACACCCCTGCCCGATGCCCCTAAAACCCGCCCACTGCGCGGGGGTTTTAGCCCCCGCGCAGTGTTTCGCGACCCGCGGTTTTGTTGGTTTTCGCAATTTTTTGCGCTTTGGCCTCAAAACCTGTCGGTCCCGGGAAATCCGGGACAGAGGAGGGCGCGGTTCCTCAACCCTGTCAGTCAAGAGGACGCGATGACCAAGCGCCATGAAGCCAAGTACAAGCTCGACCGCCGCATGGGCGAAAACGTCTGGGGCCGCCCGAAGAGCCCCGTCAACCGCCGCGAATA
>JBAUHH010000284.1:0-7761 GCA_049680165.1 Pseudolabrys sp. | reverse complement strand
CGAGAATGGCAAGCCGCGCATCGTGGGCGACGTCGCGGCGGATGCGCGCGATATCGCCGGTGCGATCACGCCGGTGCCCGGCGGCGTTGGGCCGATGACGATTGCCTGCCTGCTGCTCAACACCTTGCGCGCGGCATGCGCGCGGCATGAATTGCCCGAGCCGAAAGTTTAGCTGTCGTCCCCGCGAAGGCGGGGACCCACTAAACGCAAAGCCATCGATTTAGTCGCACCACTCGCGAATACTGGATGCCCCGCTTTCGCGGGGCATGACAGCTCAGGTTGTTGTGAAACCGTAATTACGCCTGCCAGGCGTAGGCGACCTTATCGAGCGTCTTGACGCCGAAGCGCTCCGAGGAGCGGGCGACCGCGCGGCCGCCGAGCGCGCGATAGAATTCCACCGCCGGCTCGTTATCGGAGAGCGCCCACACCACCAGGCTCTTCAGCCCGCTCTGCATCAGGTCCTTGCGCGCGGCGGAGAACAGCCGGCGGCCGAAGCCGAGGCCCTGGTATTCGGGACGCAGGTAGAGCTCGTACACTTCGCCGTCGTAGAACAGGCTGCGCGCGCGATTGCGCCCGTAATTGGCGTAGCCCGCGACATGCTCGCCGAATTGCAGGAGGGTGATGCGGCTGCCCTTGCGGATCGCCGAGTCCCACCAATCGGGACCGCGGCGGTTGATCAGTTTGTCCAGCTCGTTGCCGGGAATGATGCCCTGATAGGCGGCGCGCCACGCCTCGTCATGCGTCGCCCCGATCGCGGTGGCGTCGGACGGCTTTGCGCGGCGAATCTCTATGAGGACGGTAGACATCGGCGAATAGAACCAATGAACCTTGCGCCCTTCAAGCCCGTTGTTTAATGATCGGTTATCGGTGTGGATTACTGGCCACAGTTCGGGCTGAAAATGCCGCCAAAGTGGCGGAAAAATACTTTCGCGGTGTCGGTCCGCTCTGATCGTGGCGGGCGCCGCAGCGTGATTTTCGAATCAGTTCGTGCAAGCAAGTGGGCTGCGGACGGCGAATCACAGCGGTGATTCGCGCACGTTTGAATCGTTGAAAAACGGGGGCTTCGATGCGCGGGCTCACAGCGGCCGCACTGGCGGCATCCGTCGGTATGCTTGCCTCGCTTTCGACTCCGGCGTTCGCGGCCGAGGGCGTGACCTGGCGGCGCGACCACGTTCGCCAGGTGGAAATCGCGGCGCTTGAGCGTGCGCTCGGCAAGGAGTTCGCAGCGCAACTGCGCCTCCGGCCCCACGTCGTCGGCGGGTTCAAGGCGGCTCCCGGCCAATGGCCGTTCCAGGTGGCGCTACTCGATTCATCCATCGCCAACAACGCCAACGCGCAGTTTTGCGGTGGGGCGCTGATCGACAAGCTGTTCGTGGTGACCGCGGCGCATTGCGTTTTCGGGTCGCGCGCGGCCGAAATCGACGTGCTCACCGGGACTCAATCGCTCGCTATCGGGGGTACGCGGCGGCATGTTGCCGCCATCACGATTCATCCGGGCTACAACGACAACACGCTCGATTTTGACATCGCCGTCATCAAGCTGAAAACAGCCGCGACCGGCATTACTGTTTCCCGGCTGGTCAGCAACGTGCAGGAAAAGCCTCTGGCGTCGGCAGGCACCAAGACCTGGGTTACCGGCTGGGGCAGCACAAAAGCGTCCGGCGGCGGCTATCCGAAGGACCTTTATCAGGTCGGCGTACCGATCGTGTCGACGGCCGTTTGCAACGGCAAGAATTCCTACGACGGCGAAATTACCGCGCGCATGATTTGCGCGGGGTTCAAAAACGGCGGCAAGGATTCCTGTGACGGTGACTCGGGCGGGCCGATGATCGTGAAGGACAGCCTGGGCCGATGGCGCGCGCAGGCCGGCATCGTGAGCTGGGGCGACGGCTGCGCGCAACCGAATCTGTACGGCGTCTACTCACGCGTCGCCGTGCTCAGCAGCTGGGCCAGCCATGTTGTCGCGGGACTTGCGCCGGTGCACGCAAGCGCGGATTGCGAACGTCTGGCCGGATTGCCGCGGCTGGCTTGCCTCGATGCGGCGATCTCCGAGAACCAGCGCGAGATACGGTCTTATCTCGTCGAGCTGCGGGCCGGGACGACGCCCGCACGGAATGCCGCTATCGCCGCGAGCCAACGCACCTGGGCAAGTTCGCTGGAAAGTTCGTGCGCGTCGCGCGCGACGGCGGAGCGCAGGCTTTGTGTGCTGAAGCAGATGGAAAAACGCGCCGCGGCGCTGGCCGAAAAAATGTCGCTTGCCGCCGACTAGGCGAGGCCGCTAGGCAACCGCCTCCGCCTCTTTCTTGCGCTCGTCCTTCTTGCGGTCGTTCTCGTCGAGCAACTTCTTGCGCAGGCGGATCGACTTCGGCGTCACCTCGACCAGCTCGTCGTCCTCGATGTAGGCGAGCGCCCTTTCCAGCGTCATGCGGATCGGCGGGGTGAGGCGGACGGCCTCGTCCTTCGAGGTGGTGCGGATATTGGTGAGCTTCTTGCCCTTGAGCACGTTGACGACGAGATCGTTGCCCCGCGTGTGCTCGCCGACGATCATGCCGTTATAGACCTTCCAGCCCGGCTCGATCATCATCGGGCCGCGGTCTTCAAGGTTCCACAACGCGAACGCGACCGCGTCGCCCCGATCGTTGGAGATCAGCACGCCGTTGCGGCGGCCCTGAATCGTGCCCTTGAACGGCGCGTAAGCATGGAACAGCCGGTTCATGATGGCGGTGCCGCGCGTGTCGGTGAGCAGCTCGCCCTGATAGCCGATCAGCCCGCGCGTCGGTGCGTGGAACACGAGCCGCATCCGGTTGCCGCCGGATGGACGCATCTCCATCATCTCGGCTTTGCGCTCGGCCATCTTCTGCACCACGATGCCGGCGTGCTCCTCGTCGAGGTCGATGACGACTTCCTCGATCGGCTCCAAAAGCTCGCCGGTCTTGGAATCCTCGCGCAGCAACACCCTCGGCCGCGACACCGACAGCTCGAAGCCCTCGCGCCGCATGGTCTCGATCAGGATGCCGAGCTGCAATTCGCCGCGCCCGGCGACTTCCATGGAATCGCGCTCGTCGGATTCGCGCACGCGCAGCGCCACGTTGCCTTCGGCCTCGCGCAGCAATCTGTCGCGGATCATGCGGCCGGTGACCTTGTCGCCTTCGGTGCCGGCGAGCGGTGAATCGTTGACGCGGAAAATCATCGCCAGCGTCGGCGGATCCATCGGCTGCGCCGCCAGCGGTTGCTCTACTTCCGGCGCGCAAATGGTGTTTGAAACGGTGGCGTTCGGCAGGCCGGCGATGGCGACGATATCGCCCGCTTCGGCCTCATCCACCGCCGTGCGTTCGAGCCCGCGGAACGCCAGCAGCTTGGTGACGCGGCCCTGCTCGATCAGGTTGCCGTCGCGGTCGAGCACTTTCACCGCCTGGTTGGATTTCACCGTGCCGGACGTGATGCGGCCGGTGACGACGCGGCCGAGATAGGGATTGGCTTCGAGGATGGTGCCGAGCAGGCGGAACGGTCCGCCTTCGACCTGCGGCGGCTTCACATGCTGAAGGATGAGATCGAACAGCGGCGCCATCGACTCCTTCGGCCCTTCGAGCTTGTGGGCCATCCAGCCTTCCTTGGCGGAGCCGTAAAGGATCGGAAAGTCGAGTTGCTCGTCGGTGGCATCGAGCGCGGCGAACAGATCGAACACTTCGTTGACGACCTGCGTCGCGCGCGCGTCCGAACGATCGACCTTGTTGATGACGACGATCGGCTTGAGGCCGCGCTTGAGCGCCTTCGACACCACGAATTTGGTTTGCGGCAGCGGGCCTTCGGCGGCGTCGACCAGCACCAGCGCGCCATCCACCATGTTGAGGATGCGCTCGACTTCGCCGCCGAAGTCGGCGTGGCCGGGTGTGTCGACGATGTTGACGCGGTTGCCGTGCCAGACGATCGAGGTGACCTTGGCGAGGATGGTGATGCCGCGCTCGCGCTCGAGATCGTTGGAATCCATCGCGCGTTCGACCACGCGCTGGTTCTCGCGGTAGACGCCGGATTGCTGCAACAGCCGGTCCACCAGCGTGGTCTTGCCGTGGTCGACGTGAGCGATGATGGCGACGTTGCGCAAATACATGAATGATTCTTTGTGTTCCGAAACAAAGCGCGGGCCGCAAAAGGATTTCCGGAGGAAATCCGTCTTTCCCAAAAGACAACAGGATTGCCGGATGGCAATCCTGTGCGGGTCCGCGACTCGGGCGGAATATAGTCAGTAAGTGGCCGGGCGCAACCGGCGAGATTTTGCGTGGTTAAGCAGCGCCCAAACCGCATATGGCCGGTGCGTGTGCCCATGAGGTAGTATCGAACCGGGCTTTTTTCAGGGCGTTGCGGCGGATTGGGTCATGGGTGACAGCTATTCCAAGGTAAAGGTCGCGGCGGTGCAGGCCGCGTCCGTGTTCCTCGACCGCGAGGGCTCGACCGAAAAGGCCTGCCGGCTGATCCGCGAGGCCGGCAAGAACGGCGCCCGCATCATCGGATTTCCGGAAGGGTTCATCCCGGCGCACCCGGTCTGGTACCACCACCACGCCGCGACCGGCGCGGTCGCCAACCGGCTTGCGGTCGAGCTGTTCAAGAATTCCGTCGAAATCCCGGGGCCGGAAACCGACGCGCTCTGCGAGGCGGCGCGCGCGGCCAATGCCTATGTCGTGATCGGCGTCTGCGAGAAGCTGCCGCAGACCACCGGCACCATGTTCAACACGCAGGTCTATATCGGACCGGACGGCACGCTGATCCGCAAGCACCAGAAGATCATGCCGACGGTCGGCGAGCGCCTCGTGCACATGGGCGGCTACGGCGACACGTTCGGGGCGTTTGCGAGCGAGTTCGGGCCGATGAGCGGGTTGATCTGCGGCGAGAATTCAAATCCGCTCGCGATCTTCGCGCTGATCGCGGAAGGCACGCGCATCCACGTCATGAGCTGGCCCAATCATTTCCCGACCAGCGGCGATCCGCTGCGCAACCGCGTCGCCATCGACTCGCAGGCGTTCGCGCAGATGAGCAAGGCTTTCGTCATCTCGGCCTGCGGCACGGTCGACGAGCGCATGGTCGAGATTCTGCAAGCCAGCCCCGAGGGCCAGAAATTCCTGCGCGACCCGAATTGCTGCGGCGGCTCGCTGATCGTCGATCCGATGAGCCGCATCATCGCGGGGCCGATGGGCGCCGAGGAGGGCATTCTCTACGCCGACTGCGATCTCGATCTCGCCATTCAGATGAAGTTGCGGCACGATTTCGCCGGTCACTACAATCGTCCGGATATTTTCCATCTGCACGTGAACCGCGCTGCGCCGCAACTTTATTCCGTGCACGGCGTTGAGGCATTGCCGGGGGCGGAGGAAACGCGCGCGCTGGCCTCTCCATCGCCGCGGCTGGAATCGCCGAAGCCGCAAGAGCAATCGGATACGTCGATTCTTCCACCCGGCGAATAAACGAGGTTGGACCATGGCTACAAAATTGAGCGGCGGCGCCCGCAAGACCGCGCTCGGCAAATTGTCCGGCTGGTCGGAAGTATCGGGCCGCGACGCCATCACCAGGAAATTCGTGTTCAAGGATTTCAATCAGGCTTTCGGCTTTATGACGCGCGCGGCGCTGATTGCCGAAAAAATGGACCACCATCCGGAGTGGTTCAACGTGTACAAAAACGTCGAGGTGACATTGTCCACGCACGACGCCGGCGGCGTAACCGACCTCGACGTCAAGCTCGCCGAGGCGATGGATAAGATCGCCCAAGCATAAGCCAAGGCGTCCCCACATCCGTTCATTCCCGCGCAAGCGGGAATCCAGTTCTTTTCTTTGTTGCCCCTGGGTCCCCGCTTTCGCGGGGACGAACGGAAAAAAAATACGGCGGCTACGGCCGCAAAATCACCTTGCCCATCACTTGCCGTGCGGCGATGGCCTTGAGCGCTTTCGGCGCATCGGCCAGCGGATACACCGCGTGGACATGCGACGATAATTTTCCCTGCGCGCACCACTCGAGCAGTTGCACGGTATTGGCGCGGTGACCTTGCGGGTCGCGCTCGATGAACGAGCCCCAGAACACGCCCACCACGCTGCAGCCTTTCAGCAAAATCAGATTGAGCGGCAGCTTCGGGATGTCGCCGGCGGCGAAACCCACGACAAGAAAACGCCCTTCCCACGCAATCGAGCGCAAGGCTGGCTCGCTGTAGGGACCGCCGACCGGATCGTAGATCACATCCGCGCCGCGCCCGTCGGTAAGGCGCCGCAACGCGTCCTTGAGATCCTCGCTGGCGTAATTGATTCCTTCGTCGGCGCCGTGCTTGCGCGTGAACGCTATTTTTTCATCCGATGACGCGCAGGCGATGACGCGCGCGCCCATCAGTTTGCCGAGCTCGATCGCCGCGAGGCCGACACCACCGGATGCGCCGAGCACGGCCAGCGTCTCCCCGGGCTTGATCGCGCCGCGATCCTTCAGCGCATGATAGGTCGTGCCATACGTGATGCAGACGCCGGCGGCGCGATCGAAATCGAGGCCGTCCGGCATCTTGACCAACCGGTCGGCGGAGATCGCGACCTTTTCGCGCGCCGCGCCATAGGTCATGTAGCCGATCACGCGCTCGCCGGCCTTGATCGACGTCACGCCGTCGCCGACGTTTTCCACCGTGCCGGCGAATTCGGCGGCGGGCGAAAACGGCGGCGCCGGCTTGTACTGGTATTTGCCGGCGATGATCAGCGTGTCGAAGAAATTGAGCGACGCGGCTTTCACCCGCACCACCGCTTCGCCGGGACCGGCGACGGGGTCGGGAATGTCGCGAAGCTCAAGATCGTCGGGCGTGCCGAGGCGGGTGCAGAGCAGGGCTTTCATGTCATGATAAACGCGCTATTGGGAAAGGGCGCTTCTAGCACAGCTCGCTCGCGCGGCGGCGAGGGGCCGTTAACTTTCGGCGGGTAGGGTCGGGGGTGGCGAATTACCGCCTTCACATTGCCGATATTCGCCCCTAATGGGCTAATATCATTTGCGTTCCGGGGTCGACACAACACAACCCCCTTTTTACCGGTAGGGCCCGATGAGCAAGACCCTTCTGCCTCGTATCGCACTGTCGCTTCTGATCGCGGTGACTTTCACGCCTTCCGCATTCGCGCAGGCGCCAGAAAAACCTGCGGCGGCCAAGCCCGCCAAGCCTGCGGCCAAACCGGCAGCCAAGCCGGCGGCCAAGCCCGCTGCCAAACCGGCGGGCGCCGACGCGCCGACGCTGCTCGGACAATTCGGCGACTGGGGCGCTTATCAGGCGACGCCGGGCGGCAAGAAGGTCTGCTTCGCGCTCGCCAAGCCGACGTCGTCCGCTACCGAGCCGGCCGGCCGCAAGCGCGACGAGGCCTATATGTTCGTCTCCACGCGCCCGTCCGAGAAGGTAAGGAACGAGGTTTCCGTCATCGTCGGCTATCCGCAAAAGGCAAGCGTGGATGCCAGCGCCACCATCGGTTCGGCCAACTACGCGATGTACACCCAGAACGACGGCGCCTGGGTCAAGAACGCCGCCGACGAAGCGGCGATGGTCGACGCGATGCGCAAAGGCGCGGACATCGTGATCAAGAGCGTGTCCACGCATGGCACCAAATCCACCGACACCTACTCGCTCAAGGGCATGGGCCAGGCGCTCGACAAGGTGGCCGAGGAGTGCAGATAGGCACCGGGCTTCCTACATTCTGCTCTTAGCATCGCGTTTGCCGCTCGTTTTCTCTCTCCCGCAGGGGGAGAGGGACGATGCTTGCGGC
>JBAUHH010000283.1:0-6018 GCA_049680165.1 Pseudolabrys sp. | reverse complement strand
AGAAACGTCCCATCGCGATCATGGGCGATGGTGGCTTCTGGCATAACGGGCTGATCACCGGCGTCGCCTCGAACCTGTTCAACAAGGGTGACGGCGTGCTGATCGTGATGCAGAACGGCTACGCCTCCGCCACCGGCCAGCAATACATCCCGTCCAGCACCATGAGCCGCACCGGCGCCACGCCCGGCGTCGATATCGAGCAGACGCTGCGCTCGATGGGCGTGAAATGGCTGCGTACGGTGCGCACCTACAGCGTCAGCGTAATGGTCAAGACGCTGAAGGAAGCCATGCGCACCGCCGAGCGCGGGCTGAAGGTCATCATCGCCGACGGCGAATGCCAGCTCGCGCGTCAGCGCCGCATCCGCGTCGAGGATGCCGAGAAGCTCAAGCGCGGCGAGCGCGTCACCCACGCGCGCTACGGCGTCGACGACGAAATCTGCACCGGCGACCATTCCTGCATCCGGCTTTCCGGCTGCCCGTCGCTCACCGTGAAGCCCTCGACCGATCCGCTGCGCACCGATCCGGTCGCGACCGTGATCGAGAGTTGCGTCGGCTGCGGGCTCTGCGGCGAGGTCGCGCATGCCGCCGTGCTGTGCCCGTCGTTCTACCGCGCCGAGATCGTGCGCAACGCGACATGGGGCGACCGGCTCAAGCATTGGCTCCGCCTCACCGTGATCGGCTGGCTCGGCGGCTATAACGGCAAGGCCGTGAAAGCATGAGCGCACCGCGCCCCATCACGCTGCTGATCGCCGCGCTCGGCGGCGAAGGCGGCGGCGTGCTGACCAACTGGATCGTGTCGGCGGCGACCGATGCCGGTTATCCGGTGCAGTCGACGTCGATTCCCGGCGTCGCGCAGCGCACCGGCGCGACCACCTATTACGTCGAGATTCTGCCGGTGAAAGCCGCGGACCTGAACGGCAAGCGCCCGGTGCTGGCGCTCACGCCCGGTGTCGGCGACATCGACGTCGCGGTGGCGAGCGAATTGCTGGAAGGCGCGCGCACCATCGCGAGCGGCTTCGTCACGCCCGACCGCACGTTCTGCATCGCCTCGCTCAGCCGCTTCTACGCGATGGACGAGAAGATCGCGATGGGCGACGGCCGCTTCGACCGCGACAAGCTGATCGCGACCATCAAGGAGCATTCGAAGGACACGCTGCTGGTCGACATGGATGCGCTGGCGAAGCAAAGCGGCTCGATCATCAACGCGGTGATGCTTGGCGCCATCGCCGGCTGCGGCCGCCTGCCGATCAGCGTCGAGCAGTTCGAGGCCGCGATCCGCGAGGACGGCAAAGCGGTCGACGGCAACTTGCGCGGCTTCCGCGCCGGGCTGGAAGCGGCGCGCGCCAAAATCGCGCCGGCAAAACTTCAGGACAAGAAAAAGCACGCACCGACCTCGCGCGAATTGCTCGAGCACGAAGTTGCCTATTCGCTGCCCGCGCTGGCGCAGCCGATCGCGATCGAAGGCATCCGCCGCCTCATCGCCTATCAGGGCGTGCCTTACGCGCAACTTTATCTCAACCGGCTGCGCGCGCTCGCCGATCTCGACACGCATGGCAGACTGATGAAGGAAATCGCGCGCCACCTCGCGGTACGCATGTCGTACGAAGACGTCATTCGCGTCGCGCAGGCCAAGATCGCCCCGGCGCGCATGCAGCGCATCGCCAAGAACGAGCTGCGCGCCGACCGCGAGCCGTTCACGGTGCACGATTTCCTCAAGCCCGGCATCGAGGAATTCTGCCAAGTGCTGCCGTCATTCCTGGCGCGGCCGATCATGCGCTACTCGGCGCGCAAGGGCTGGCTCGGCCGCGTCTATTTCGGCATGGAGATCAACTCGACGTCGATCTTCGGCTTCCTTCGCTTCAAGCTGCTGGCGAGCCTCCGGCGCTGGCGGCCGCGCGGCTACCGCTACAAGCAGGAGCAGGAGACAATCGAAGCCTGGCTCGCGCTGGTCGGCCAAGCCGCGAAGCTCTCGCCCGAGGTCGCCATCGAGGTCGCCGAATGCGCCCGCCTGATCAAGGGCTATGGCGACACCCACGCGCGCGGCAGCGCCAATTACCGCACCATCGAGGCGCGCGTGATCCGGCCGATTTTGGGCGGGCAGATCGCGCTGCAACGCGGCGCGGACGCCATCGCCAGCGCGCGCACCGCCGCGCTGGTCGACCCGGAAGGCGAGAGCCTGGCGAAATGCCTTGCCCAACTCGGCCCGCAGGCGGATTTGCGCATCGCCGCCGAATAGCCGCCTTCGCGGGGTGTTCGCTATCGGATGATCCAGCCGGTGCAACCCAGCCGGCCGCTCGGTTGTAACCCACACACCCGTCGAGTAAAAATGCCGGGATACGACAATAAGAAACACCGGGAGGATTCACATGCACAAACTGCTTGCGGCGACAACGCTCGCCATTTCGTTCGCTTTCGCCTCGGCGGCCAATGCGCAGCCGGTCGGCCTCGGCACCAGCCCGCAGGGCACGCTGACTTACGCCGTCGGCGCGGCGGTCGCAAAGACGCTGACCGAGGCGGGTCACATCCAGGCGCGCGTGCAGCCGTCGAGCGGCACCGGCGCCATGATCCCGCTGGTCAATTCAGGCGAGATCGATCTCGGCTTCGCCAACACGCTCGAGCTCTACGACGCGTTTCACGGCGTCGGCACGTTCGACAAGCGGCCGAATCCGAACCTGCGCACCGTCGCCGTGATCTTCCCGATCAAGGTCGGCCTGTTCGTGCGCGCGGACTCGCCGATCAAGTCGATCAAGGACATGAAGGGGCACACCGTCGCCTATGGCTTCACCAGCCAGGAGATCATCAAGAAGACGGTGGACGCGATGCTCGCGACCGAAGGGCTGAGCATCAAGGACCTGAAACCGATCATGGTGCCGAACCTGGTGCGCGGCGTGGACGAATTCATCGGCGGCCGTGCCGACATCACGACGTTCGCGCTCGGCTCCGCCAAGGTGTCGGAAGCCGACGCCGCGGTGGGCGGCATCCGCTTTATCTCGCTGCCGAACACGCCGGCCGCGCTGAAAGGACTGAAGAGCGAATTCCGCACCGCATACATCGCCGAGGCGAAGCCCTCGCCGCGTTATGCGGGCGTGAAAGAGCCGATCAACATCATGCAATACGACTACACCGTGTTCGCCGGCGCGAAATACCCCGCCGACAAGGTGAAGCAGATCACCGACATCCTCGCCACGCACAAGGATGCGCTCGGCGCGAGCCATCCTCTGTTCAAGTCGATGGAAGTCAATCGCATGTTCACGGACATTGAGGTGCCGTATCACGACGGCGCCAAGGCGTACTATGCGGAAAAGGGAATCAAGGAAACGAAGTAAGCTTGGCGACAATGTAAGGCTGCAATCGGATGGCCGTTAGTCCCACGTCCCGAAGCGAACGGCCACCGATTGCCGCGGAAGCCTTTTTGCGCGCTCTCGCCGATCACGGCATCGATTACTTCTTCTGCAACCCCGGCACCGACTTCCCGCCGATCGTCGAGGCGTTCAGCCGCGCCAGGAAAACCAACGCCAAGGTGCCGCGTCCCGTGCTGGTCCCGCACTAGAACCTCGCGGTCGCCATGGCGCACGGCGCCTACCTGATGAACGGCCGCCCGCAGGCGGTGATGGTGCATGTCAACGTCGGCACGGCCAACACCATCAACAATCTCACCAATCTTTCGCGCGACCGCGTACCGCTCGTGCTCGCGGCCGGCCGCACGCCGGTTACCGAGAAGGGATCGTTCGGCTCGCGCAGCCGGCCGATTCATTGGGCGCAGGAGATGTTCGATCAGGCAGGCATGCTGCGTGAGATGGTGAAGTGGGATTACGAACTGCGCACGCCCGGGCAGATCGGCGACGTGGTCTCGCGCGCCGTCGAGGTGGCTACCGCGCAGCCGCGCGGACCGGTCTATCTGGTGCTGCCGCGCGAGCCGTTGTCGGCACCATTGACGGAGCCGACCGGCCCGATCAGGCCGCGCGCGCACGCCGCGCCCGCGCACCCCGATCCGCGCTCGATCGGCACGTTGGCCGAATGGATCGCTACCGCCGAGCGCCCGTTGATCGTCACGGCGTCACTGCCGAAAAACGCCGTCGATCCGCTCGCGCAGATCGCCGAGCGCTGCGCCATTCCGGTCATCGCGCACGGCCCGCGCACGCTTTGCCTGCCGTCCAGCCATCCGATGCATTTCGGCTTCGAGCCGGCCGCGCTGCTCGCCGATGCCGATCTGGTCGTCGTGCTCGAATGCGACGTGCCTTGGATGCCGCATCTGCAACATCCGACTGGCGGCTGCCGCGTCGCGCACATCGGCGAGGAGCCGCTTTACGTCCGCTACCCGATGCGCAGTTTCCCGAGCGACTTGGTCATCCAGGCCGATCCGGCGAACGCGCTTATCGCCTTGAGTTCGGCGCTCGGCCAGCGCCTGCAAATGGCCGAAGCGCGCATCGCCGCCCGCCGCAACCGGCTGACCGAACGTATGCGCACGCGCCGCGCGCAGCTCACCAAGGATTCCGCACCAGGCGCGCATATCTCGCCGGAGCATCTCTCGCGCGTGATCGGCGAAGTGCTCGGCCCGGAAGCCATCATCTTCAACGAATATTCGCTGCGCCCGGATCACTGCGCGCGCGAAATTCCCGGCACGTATTTCGCGCTCAGTCCGGCGGGCGGCCTCGGTTGGGGCCTCGGCGCCGCGCTCGGCGCCAAGCTTGCCGCGCCCGATCATCTCGTCGTCGCGACGCTCGGCGACGGCGCCTACATGTTCGCCAACCCGATGGTCGGCCATTGGGTTTCCGGCAAGCACGAGCTGCCGATCCTCACCATCGTCTTCAACAACAGCCGGTACGGCGCGGTCCGCCGCGCCACGCTGTCGATGTTCAAGGACAGCGCCGCCGGCGAGAACGACGGCCGCACGCTTGCCGATCTCGATCCGGCGCCGCCCTACGAGGAACTCGCAAAAGCGCAAGGCGCGCATGCCGAGCGCGTTGAGAAACCCGCCGATCTGCCCGACGCCATCGCCCGCGCGCGCGACGTTGTGCTGATCGAGCGGCGGCAGGCCTTGCTCAACGTGATTTGTCCGTACTAAGCATCAAACGATGCCTCCGAAGTTTCTCAATCCAATTCTTGTGGCGTTGCGCGCGGGTGTGGTTCTGGTCGTCGTCGGCTGGATCCTCGACATTCCCGGTCGCCTCCAGATCGGGCTGTTCACCGAGCAGATCCTCGTCACCGTGCTCGGCCTGTCGCTGGCGCTCACCTTCCTCACCTTCCCGCTCAGCCTGGGTGAGACCGGCGAGGAAGCGGTCGCCGCGAAAGTCCTGGAAAAGAAAACCGCCGTCGTCGGCATCATCGACGTGGTGCTCGCCGCCGCCGCGCTGATTAGCTGCTTTTACGTCGCTGTCCGCTATCAAGACCTGATCGTCGAGCTGGTGACGCGGCCGTGGTACGGCATCCTGGTCGCCGCCGTGATCGTGCTGCTGGTGTTCGAGGCGAGCCGCCGCGTCACCGGTCTTTCGCTCGTGCTCATTGTGCTGGCGCTATGCCTGCACGCGATGTTCAGCTACCTGCTGCCGGAGAGCTTCGCCGCGCGCCCGGTCGCGTTGAGCCGGCTCATCGTCTATCTCGGCATCGACACCAACGCGCTGCTCGGCACGACGCTGCAGATCGGCATTTTGGTGGTCGTGCCCTTCATCATCATGGGGCAGGTGCTGTCGCGCTGCGGTGGCTCGGATTTCTTCGCCGATCTCGCCGCCTCGCTGATGGGCCACTTCCGCGGCGGCGCGGCCAAGATCGCCGTGGTCGGCTCGGCGTTCTTCGGCATGATCTCAGGCAGCGCCGTCGCCAACGTGGCAAGCGTCGGCACCATCACGATTCCGCTGATGAAGCGCGCCGGTTTCCCTGCGCATATCGCGGCCTCGATCGAAGCAGTCGGCTCGACCGGCGGCCAGGTCGCGCCGCCGGTCATGGGCGCCGCCGCTTTCCTGATGGCGGAGTATCTGCAGATTCCCTACTCGGAAGTGATGTTGTCCGCGATCATTCCGG
>JBAUHH010000282.1:0-4797 GCA_049680165.1 Pseudolabrys sp. | reverse complement strand
TCATTACGCCGACACTTACAATTTCGATCTCGATCCCGAGCGTGTCGTGGTGACGACCGGCTCGTCGGGCGGATTCATTCTGGCGTTCCTCTCGCTGTTCGAGCCGGGCGACCGGGTGGCGCTCGCCAATCCCGGCTATCCGCCGTACCGCCACATCCTGAGCGCGCTCGGCTGCGAGCCGGTGTTGATCGAGACATCGGAAAAAACGCGTTGGGCGCTCACCGGCGCGGCGCTGATTGCCGCGCACAGGCGCACGCCGCTCGCGGGCGTGGTGATTGCGAGCCCGGCCAATCCGACCGGCACCATGATGGACGCGGACCACCTGGCGAAGCTCATCGCGGTCGCGGAAGCCGAAGGCATCAAGGTGATTTCCGACGAGATCTATCACGGACTCGACTACGCGTTTGCGGCCGAGACTGCGGCCAAGCTTTCGCCGCGCACGGTCATCATCAATTCGTTCTCGAAATATTTCTGCATGACCGGCTGGCGCATCGGCTGGATGGTGGTGCCGGACAATCTGGTGCGCCCGATCGAGCGGTTGCAGCAGAACCTCGCGATCTCGGTGCCGGCGCTGTCGCAATTCGCCGGGGAGGCGGCGTTCGACGGCAAGCAGGAGATGCAGGCGGTCAAGCACGGATACGAGGAAAACCGGCGCATCCTGACCGAGGGTTTGCCGAAGATCGGTCTCGAAAAGTTTCTGCCGGTCGATGGCGCATTTTATCTCTACGCCAACATCGCCCGCTTCTCCGACGACAGTCTCGATTTTGCCAGGCGGCTTTTGGAAGAGGCGGGCGTGGCGGCGACGCCCGGCATCGATTTCGATCCGATCGACGGCAAGCACTTCCTGCGTTTTTGCTACGCGGGCTCCGCGGCCGAGATGCACGAGGCGGTTGAGCGGATCGGGAGCTGGCTCAAGCGCGGGTGACGGCCCGCGCTATCTGTTCTTCATATTATTGAACGTCTCGAGGATGGCGCGCATGCGCGTGGTGTTGTCGTGCGGCACCGCCGGTGTGTCGAATTTCTGCTCCGCCAGGCGTTGCTCGCAGTTAACGGACGTCTCGGAAACGATGCTGCCGGTGAAATTGTCGAACTGGCGCTCCTTGCACGTCTCGCTTGCGACAGGAACGAACAGGATCGAGCCAAGCCGGTGCGCCAATTCTTCCTTACGCGTCTGAACCTCTGGGGGAACGTTGGCGACGGCGGGCCCTGAGGCCGCGAGTTTGAAGTAGTGCGTGCGAACGCCGATGAAAAACACCAGCAGCAATACCGCCGCGAGGCCGCCGCCTGCGATCAATGCGCGGATGACGTCGGCGGCGAAGATGCCGCGTGCGTGGCGCGAGGCGTGTTTCAACCGGTCGCGGCGCATGCGCTGACCGTCCATCCATTGAGAGCACAACGGTGATCGGTAGCGATTTTGCTCGCGGCGGGTTGAGGAAGCTTGAATGAATTCTTTCAGTTTTAACCAACGGCGTGAAACGCAGGCGGTAAGCTGGCTTTTCGGCGCGCCGTGAAAAGACAAAGATAAAATTGCTTGCGGCTTTGCGGCCAATTTTATCGAATTGCGGAAGAAAATATTGCTCGGACGCCGGTATCACCAGCGTCATGAGTATTGCGACCTCGATTGCGCTGGCGGGAATGAATGCCGCAACCCTGCGGCTGCAGGCGTCGGCGCGCAACATTGCCAATTTTTCCTCGGCGCGTCCGAGCGGCGACATAACGGGCGACGTCGTCCAGCTCATCGAGGCGCGCACCAGCTTTGCCGCCAACGCGGCGGTCGTGCGTGTCGACTCGCAAATGACGGCGACACTGCTCGACGTCGTCTGCTGAATTTCCTTCAGCCGCAGGCCTGAAGCGCCGGTTCTTCCATTCCGGCGGCGGCATACCTACATGCGGCCGTAGTCAAACAAACCCCACAGCTTGCCATGCTCGATTTTTCATCGTCTTCCGATGTCGGGGACGAAAGGCTCGCGGCACCTCCGGTGCCGGAGGCCGAAATCCTCGACGCCTATTCCAACGCCGTGACGGCGGTCGCCGACGCGGTCGGCCCGGCCGTCGTGCGCGTGGAGACACGCGGCGGTCCGAATGGCCGGCCGGGCGGGGTCGGCTCCGGCGTGGTGATCGCGCCGGACGGCCTCGTGCTCACCAACAGCCATGTGGTCGATGGCGCCAAGGAAATACGGCTGCTCGATGCCGAAGGCCGCGTCATGGAGGCGCGCTCGCTCGGGGAGGACCCCGACACCGACCTCGCGCTGCTGCGCGCCGGATCGGTGCGCGATCTGCCATCGGCGAAGCTCGGCGATTCCAAGAAGCTCAAGCGCGGCCAGCTCGTGGTCGCGATCGGCAACCCGCTCGGTTTTGAATCGACGGTGACTGCCGGCGTCATCTCGGCGCTTGGCCGTTCGCTGCGTGCGCGCTCGGGGCGGCTGATCGAGGACGTGATCCAGACCGACGCGGCGCTCAATCCGGGCAATTCCGGCGGGCCATTGGTCTCCTCGCGCGGCGAGGTCATTGGCATCAACACAGCGGTCATCATGGGCGCGCAAGGCATCTGCTTTGCGGTCGCCAGCAACACCGCGCAATTCGTGCTCAGCGAATTGATCCAGCACGGGCGGGTGCGGCGCGGCTTCATCGGCGTGTCGGGGCAAACCGTGCAGGTGTCGCGGCGCCACGCCCGCAACGCCGGCATCGGCAACGCGTCCGGCGCAATGATCACCGCGCTCGATCCGAACGGGCCGGCGGCCGATGCCGGACTGATGACGCTCGACACCATCGTGCGGGCGGACGGCGAAGCCGTCACGGGTGTCGACGATCTGATCCGGCTGCTCAACGCCGAGCGGATCGGTCGCGTCGTCACCATCGATGTGCTGCGGCGCGGATTGTTGCGCAGCTTCGACGTCACGCCGCTGGAACGGCCGGCGCTGAAGGCGGCGTGATCAGCCCTTGGACTTCAGCGACTTGTAAAGCTCCAGCGCTTCAGCCGGCCTGGTGTTCTTGTGCACCACCGCGTTGACCGCGGCGATCATCGCCTTCGGCGCGTCGGACTGGAAAATGTTGCGGCCCATGTCGACGCCGGCCGCGCCCTGTTGCACGGCGTTGTGCGCCATGGTCAGCGCGTCGAGCTCGGGCAATTTCTTGCCGCCCGCCATTACGATCGGAACGGGGCAGGAGGCGGTGACGGTCTCGAAGCCGTCCTCGACGAAGTAGGTCTTCACGTATTGCGCGCCGAGCTCGGCGATGATGCGGCAGGCGAGGCGGAAGTATTGCGCGTCGCGCTTCATGTCCTTGCCGACGGCGGTGATCCCCATCACCGGAATGCCGTAACGCAGGCCGGCGTCGACCAGCCGCGTCATGTTGTGGATCGACTGCGTCTCGTATTCCGAGCCGATGAACACCTGCACGCCGACGCCGGCGGCGTTGAGCCGCACTGCGTCTTCCATATCCATGGCGATCTGCTCGTTCGAGAGTTCGCGCAGGATACTCGGGCCCCCTGAGGCGCGCAGCACCATGGGTTTGGTTGAATCCGCCGGAATCACGCTGCGCAGGATGCCGCGCGTGCAGAACAGCGCGTCGCATTGCGGCAGCAGCGGCACGATCGAGAGATCGACGCGCTCGAGCCCGGTGGTCGGCCCCTGGATGTAGCCGTGGTCGATCGCCAGCATCACCGTGCGCCCGCTCTGCGGATTGAAGGTGCGGGCAAGGCGGTTTTTCATGCCCCAGTCGAGCTGGTGCGATCCTTTCAGGAAAAATCCGGGCGCGGCTTGCGGTTTGTCGGCCTGATAGCGCACGCCTTCCTTGTCGGCTTCCGGCATTACGTCCTCACGTTACTTTTATACCTGACGCCGCGCGCTCACTTGCACGTTCACTTGCCCTTTATCGTGCCGCGCGGGGAGTCCTCGTTCGCCATGCAGCGCTTCATGTAGGCCGAGCGTTTGGCGCCGGCGAGCTTTTGCTGCTTGGCGCCGAATTCGCAGGTCTCCTGCTTCGGGCTTTTCGTCGTCGCCGCGGAGACGGGCGCGGTTGCAATCAGCATCGCCACGCCGATGAGGGAAAGTATTCGCAGCATTGTCAGGGCTCCTTGTCGGGGAATCAGATTAGCACCCGTTCTGCGCAATTTGCGCGCTCAGCGCAACGCCGCCGCGATATTTCCACCGTCGACGGTTGTCACATCCGCCGTGGTTTTCAGCGCCAGCGCCTGCGCCAGGAACGCCTGCGCCACGTCGTCGGCGGTCACCTCGCGGCCGAGCAGGTTGCCGCTCATGTAGTCCTTCTCGGAAACGCCGCGCGCCTTCGAACGCTCCTTGATGAAATCGTCGGTCAAAAGCCCGGAGCGGATGCGGTCGGCATTGACCGCGTTGGCGCGGATGCCGTCGGCGCCATAGTCGAGCGCGTATTGCCGCACCAGGAGCAATGTCGCCGCCTTCGGCAGTCCGTAGGGGCCGAAATTCGCGCCCGGGTTCACCGCCTGCTTCGACACGTTGAACAACAGGCAGCCGCCGGTGCCCTGCGCCAGCATGATCTTCACCGCGGCCTGTGCGACTTTCTGGTGCGCGAAAAAATTCAATTCAAAACTCTTGCGCAAGATCGCTTCGTCGACCTCGCCGATCCTGCCCTGCCAGGCCGCGCCCGCGTTCGACACCGCGATATCGACGCCGCCGAACGTCGACGTCACCTGATCGAACGCAGCCTTGACCGACGCCGCATCGGTCACGTCGCAGCGCACCGCGATGGCCGAGCCGCCGACCGCCTTGGCTCTGCCCATCGCCGCGCTGGCATCGAGGTCGAGCAGCGCCACTTCGG
>JBAUHH010000281.1:0-6450 GCA_049680165.1 Pseudolabrys sp. | reverse complement strand
CGTATAGGCAAAAGCCTCTCCAAGCACGGCGATCTTCACGCCGCCCTTCTCGAACAGCTTCATCGGCTCGAACACCGGCTCATTCCATTCGGTGTCGCGAACGTTGAGCGCGAGGAACGGAATGCCGGAATCGGCAATCAAGTCTTTCAGCCGCGCCTCGCCGTAGGTGAACTCCCAATGGCCGGTCATGGCGTCGGGCTTGAGGAGCTTCATGCAATCGACGATGGCCTGGCCTTTGCTCGCATTGGCGGCAAGCGAGCCCTGCCAGCTATCGCCGCCGTCGAGCAACAGGATCTTGTCCTCGCCCCGCTCGGCACGGACATGCTTGACCGCGGTGGCGAGACGGTCGAGCCCGCCCATGCGGCCGTAACTTTTGGCAAGCGCGGTGAAATCGAGCGAGGTCAGCGCGTAGGCTGCCGCCGACTTCGACTTGATGCCGAAATGCTTGAGGAAATCACCGCCGGTCAAATGCGGCGGCTGCCCCCTCGCCTCGCCGACGCCGAGGTTGACCGACGGCTCCCGGAAATAGACTGGCGTAAGTTGCGCGTGGATATCCGACACATGCAGCAAGGTGACGGTGCCGAGCGCATCGAACTTGAACAGCTCAGCCTGCGTCAGCCGTTGCTGGGCGAAAGCGCGCGTGAACGAGCCGGCGCCGGCGAGCACCGCCGCAGTGGCGGCGCCGACCTGCAACATGTCACGGCGCGTAATCCCCGAAATGACAACACCTTAGTGCCGGATGCCCGGCACGTTGACCTTAAGGCCGTCGTTCTGCGCGGCAAGGTAAAGCTCGAGATCGCCATATTCCTTGGCATCCGGCGGCAGTTCGTCGGCGCGGATGTTCACCTGGCACCATTGGAAGCGCTGGCGAATATCCCAGATCGCCAGCAAACTCGTGCGCCAGGTCGGGAAATGGTCGTACTGGCCCTTTTGCTCGCCGAGCCATTGCCCGCGGATCCAGTGGTTTGCCGACTTGCCGTGGCAATCCGTGCACGCGAAATTCAATTGGCCTAGCTTGCGCTCCGCCAGAGCCTTGCCGCGCTCATAGGCCGCTTTTGCATCGGCGCTTTCGATGTCGACTTTGATCGGCGCACCGTCGGCGAGATTGTGCAGATAGACAGATAGAGCGCGATTGTCGTCGGTTTCCATCGGGTAATTGGCGCCGGTCGTTGCCCTGGCGTGGCGCGTGATGAATTCCTCGACGCCGAGCACCTTGTTCGCCCGCGGCTCCCATTTCGGCATCGACGCCGCCCAAGTCTTGAACTGCGCCGCCGGATCGTTGTGGCAGGTATTGCAGGAAAAGCCGGCCGCGCCGCGCTTGCGCCAAAGCTCCTTGGCCTTGTCGAGCGTCCACATGCCGGGATTTTCCATCGGGTCGAGATTGTCGCGCTTCTCGACCGGCGCCGGACGCTTCTCGGGATTGTCGAGCTCGGTCTTGAACACCGCCGGCGATTTCAACGTTTTCAGGAACGCGACCATGTCGCCGATTTCCTGATCGTTGAACAGGCCGTGGCTGCCCCATGGCGGCATCACTGTCTCGGGATTATAGACGCGCGCGTCGTAGATGTAATTGAAGAGAAATTCGTCGTCGTGCCCGGCATTGCCGATCTCGGACAGATCAGGCCCGACATTCCCTGGCAGATTGGCACCACCTGCCGGCCCCATCACGTGACACGCAAGGCACGAGCCGCCGCGTTTGCGATCCGCGACGAGTTTCGCGCCGTTGGCGGCATCGCCGGTGATCGGGCCGGACAGCTTGCGCGGTTCCTTCGGCGCGGGTGGCGACGCAAGATGCGCCAGCGTGTTGAACTTGGATTCATCGCGCGTCGGCCATTTGTCGTAGCGTTTCCACGGCCGGGCCGCGGCATCGCCTTTGGTTTCGAGCGGGGCAACGCCTTTCGCCTGCGCATGCGCCGGCGACATCATGGCGGGGATAAACGCGCCCGCGGCGATAAACGCCGCCGCGCCGGTGATGACCATTCTCGCAAGGTTCATTATTTCCTCCACCTTTTTATTATTGTCATCCATCCCGCGTCGTGCCGCGCAGGCTCCTCTGCTCAGGTTACGGTGATCTTTTCTTCCGCGGTCGTGACCGTGCCGTCGTCGTCGGTCCAACTGAACTTGAACGTGCCGCTTTCCTCGACCTTGGCGTAGAACTGCATGTAGGGATTGGCGGCAATCGCGGGCTCCATGTCGGCGGTGAACACCGGCTTGCCGTTGAACGTGCAGGCGAATTTGTTGATGATCTTGCGCGGGATAATTTTGCCGTCTTTGTCCTTGCGCTGGCCCGACTCCATGATGTGCGGGAGCAGGGTCTTGATCTCGATGATCTCGCCTTTCTTTGCTTCCTTCGGAAGCTTCAGGCGCGGTTTCTCGGACATGTTCTTCTTCCTTCTTCTTCTTCTCAGCCGCCGCAGCCGCCGATGGTGACTTTCACCAGCTTCTGGTTCGTGAAATACTGACCGCTGCTGGTTTTTGCGACCGCGACGATGTTCTGCGTGGTGGCGAGCCGGATGCGGGTGGAGGCGACGGCTTTGCCCGACATCGGGGAGAAGTGGAACAGCGCGACGCCCGGGCGGGGGTTGCCTTCGCTGATGACGAGAACTTCGCTGACATAGTTATCCGCGCTCATCGGCGCGTCGACAGAGACCATCAGCGGCACGGTGTTGCCGTTCTCGGCGATCTCGGGCAGTTCGATGCTGATCTTGCCCTTCTCGGCGGTCTTGCCGCCGGTGAACTTGGCGATCGCGTCGGCAGCTTCCTGCGGCGTGGCAAAGGCGCCGCCGTTCCAGCCGACCGCCGTGAGCGCGGCCGTGCCGGCGCCCAGTGCGAGAGCCTGGCGGCGGGAAATGGATCGCATGGACTTGCCCTCCCCTTATTCTTCCGTGGCTTAGCGCGTTTTGTTAGAGGCTGGCGACCATAGCGGCGGGCGGCAGCCGGTTCAAATCGTATTCATAAAGTAGAATATTACTGCTGACGGGACATCGCTGCGGAGAGAATTCTTTCAGGACGGCAGCGTTTTGAGGAAGTCGCGGAAGCTCTTGGTCTCGTAGGCTTTTTCGCGCACGTAGCGAAACAGCGCCAGGAAATCGTCGGGCCGCATATAGCCAGGCGCGCGCGCCACCTCGCGCTTTTCCGGCGGCAACGACTTCAGGCCCGCCGCGCGCTCCGGAAAGAACTGAAAAGTCGGCGTGAATCGTACGTTGTATTTGGCTGCCAGGTCTTTTTCGGCGATTTCGGCGCCATCGAAATCGGTGACTTTGCGCGAGCCGATGATGTTGAGTTGCAACACCTCGAAATTCGACTGGATGTAATCGGATACGCGCTTCTGCGCGAAATTGACGAAATGGGTTTCCCTGCAATACGGACAACCCTTCAATTCCCACATGATTACAAAGCGTTTGCCGTCCTTGTGCGCCGCTTCGAGATCGTCTGCGAGCTCCAGAAAGGTTTCCAGAAACCACGGCTCCTTGTAGAGGCCGTCGTCGGTCAAAATCGGCGCGGCGCGCGCGCCTGTCGCGGCGAGCACGCCAAGAGACGCCGTTGCTCTGAGGAGTTCGCGCCTGTTCATGCTTGTTCTGTCTTATTTCCGGTTCTTCGTCTGAATTTCTAAACCACGCCGTTCGGTCGCGCTCGCGCCGGGGCAACCCGCCCTCTATATAGTTGCTTGTAGCATTTATCCCCGCCGAACAGGCCACAGAACGCGATGATCAGCCATTCCTCGCCCGTTCCTCGGCCCAGAAGCCGCCAGACGGCTTTCTTCTTCTTGCTGTTCCTGGGCGCATTGTTCTTGCCCGCCGTCGCCGGCGCCGACGAGCTTGCCGACTTCAACGCCGCGGTCGAAAATGCCTCCGCCCACAATCGGGTCGCAATCGGTTACCTGCGCACCGGCAACACCGACCTCGCCTCGCTCGAGATCGACCGCACGCGCGAAGCCTGGCGCGTCGTGGTCGCCACGCACGGCAAACCGCCAGCCGCGTTCAAGGACCGCACGCGCTACACCACTGTGCTCACCGACGTCAGCGTGCAGCTCGTGACAGCCGACTTGATGCTCAATTCCGGCCGGCCGGTGAACGCCGCGCAGGCGCTCGGCGCCATTCGCGCCGAACTCTCGAACTTGCGGCAATCCGCCGGCATCGAATTGCTCCCCGACTGCGTGCTCAAGGCCAATGGTGTGATGGACGAACTCATGGCCTACGACGACCGAACGCTCAATTTCGCAAAAGCGGATGATCTGGCGGACAAGGCCAAGCGCTACAGCGCCCTGCTCGACCGCTGCGACAGCCTTGCGAGCGCGCGCGTGCGCAAGGAGCCGGAATTCCGCCGCCTGATCGATGGCGCCAAAGCGAGCCTCACGCTGATCCCGAAAGCGATCGCGGAGAAAGACGCCGGCCTCGTGCACCGCGTGCTGGACGAGCTGCGCTCGTTCGACAATCTGCTGGCGTTCCGCTTCGGCTGACGCCGTCACTCCGCCGCGGCGTTGCGCCGGGCCAAAATCGGCATCCAGAAATCGTGATAGCGCGACGCCGCGTCCTTCGAGGACAGCGCGATGAAATTGCACACGTCGTTGAGCATGTCCTGGAACGAAAACCGCCCGGCCGACGCCTTCAGGCGCTCGCACAGCCGATCCCCCTCCCCGCCCAAGCGCGACTCGAAATTCGGCCGGCCGCCGGCCCTGAAGCGCTGGAACATCACCGCGAACCAGCGGTCGGCGACCGCCTGGCGTTGCGTGTCGGTGTAACCGGGAATGACTGCGGCGCTCTTCACCAGCGCCGCGCCTTCGAAGCCACACAGAAACCAATGCAGTCTGTCCAGCGCGGGATCGAGCCCGGCCGCGGCATAGAACGCGGCATCCTTCACCGGCCGTTCGGCTGTCTCCGCCTCGCCGCATTCGTAGAGATAGAGCAGCCGCTTGATCTTGATGAACTTGCCGCTCGTCAGCCAATAGAGGCATGCGAGCCGTTCGTGAAACGGCAGCGCGAACGGCATCGAAGCAATCAGCTCGAGCGATTTCTGAAAGAGCCGCCGCCGCACCACCGAATAGAACAGGACGTTCGGCCCCTTGTAGCTCAGATAATCGGCAACCCGCGTGGCCGGATCACTGTGCTCGAGATTCTGGAAATTCATCACTGCGGAGCGGTGCACGCTCTCCAGCGTCCAGATGCCGCTGATGCCGGCAACCGACGCATCGCCGGCAATGCCGGCAATGATTTCCGGCAGCGCGGCGACCGTGCGCTCAAAGCAGAAATCGTCGTCGGCAAAGAACAGCGCGAACTCGCCCTTCGCGAGCCGCAACGTCTCCAGATAATTTTCCCGCCGCCCGCACGCCGGCGCGAAGGCAATGTTGCAGTTTTCCTGGCGGACGCGTTCGAGCCGGCCGCGCTTTTCCGCGCTGCCCGAATTGTCCCTTATGACCACTTCGACATCCGGCCCGGCGCAACTGCACGCCTGCAATATCCGCGCGTAGGACGGCAGATCGTCGCGATGGGTGGGAACCAGAATCGATAGGCGGCTCATCGCGCCGATGCTAGATGATTCGGGTCCGTTGGCCGGAAATTACTTTGCGCCGCTAGCGGAACGCGGCGACGACAGCTTCGAGAACGCGCAGCGCTTCGGCGGTGCCGTCGGCCTCGCCTTTCTCAAAATCCTGCTCTGCCTGTCCCATGCTGTTGGTAACGTGCGCAAGGCACAAAACCGAAGCTCCTGTCGCGCGGGCAAAGGTGTAGAGCGCGGCTGCCTCCATTTCGACGGCCAGCACGCCCCTGGAGCGCGCCGACTCAATTGCTTCCGCGGTTTCCCGAAAGGGCGCGTCCGTAGTCCAACTTGGACCGACCAAAGCATGCAGCCCGCGACTTTCGAGGCCGTCGCGAGCGCGCTTCACAAGATGCGGGTCCGCTTCCGCAAACTCAGAAGCGGCAGCATAGTGATAGCTGCATCCCTCATCGCGAAGAGCGCGGTCGATGATGACAAAGTACGGCGGCGGTTTGACAGCATTGATTTGGCCGGCCGATGTAACGCTGACAAGAAGCTCGCACCCGCATGCGAACAGCTGTTCAGCAATCAACACCGCGAAGGGCGCACCGACAGCGCAGCCAACAATTCCGGCCGTTTCGGACCCGAGCGTGAACGTGTCGAGTTCACTGTGATAGCAAGGCCACGCTTCAAACCTTTGTGCGCTTCCGTCTTTCCTCAGTTTGCGGACGATGTCTCCATCCGGATCGAGGACGCACACGCGAGGAACATTTATGACCGGAAGCCGCTTTTGCCGCCGCGCCTCGCGTATCAACGCCTTCGGCATGAAAACCGAAGACGAAGCAGGAAACTTATTTTGAAGAATAGGAGGATTGGACATTACGCGGTCCGCTCAAACACGACGCCGTAATGGTACGGCGGAATTTCCATGACGTCATTTATCTTGAGTCCGGACGGTTCAACAGCGCTCCTCACAGC
>JBAUHH010000280.1:0-3060 GCA_049680165.1 Pseudolabrys sp. | reverse complement strand
TCGGCGTCATCGTCCGCGAAAGCGGACGATCCAGTAATCACCGGCGTATCGATTGAAAGCTGACGTCTGCGATTACTGGATGCCCCGCGTTCGCGGGGCATGACAGCGGAGGATCCGGGAGGGGACGACCAGATGGCTCGCGTTGCGTTGGTTACGGGCGGCACCCGCGGCATCGGTGCCGCGATCGCCAAGGCATTGAAAGCTGCCGGCTACAAGGTCGCCGCCAATTACGGCGGCAACGACGAGGCGGCGCAGAAGTTCAAGGGCGAGACCGGCATCCCCGTGTTCAAGTGGGACGTCTCGTCCTTCGAGGCCTGCGCTGAAGGTATCAGACAAGTCGAAGCCGAGCTTGGTCCGGTGGACGTGCTGGTCAACAATGCCGGCATCACGCGCGACGCCATGCTCCACCGCATGAAGCCGGAGCAGTGGAAGCAGGTCATCGACACCAATCTCGGCTCGCTGTTCAACATGTGCCGGCCGGTCATCGAAGGCATGCGCGCGCGCAAGTTCGGCCGCATCGTCAACATCTCGTCGATCAACGGCCAGAAGGGCCAGATGGGCCAGACGAACTATTCCGCGGCCAAGGCGGGCGATATCGGCTTCACCAAGGCGCTGGCGCAGGAATCGGCGAAAGCCGGCATTACGGTCAACGCGATCTGTCCTGGCTACATCAACACCGAGATGGTGCAGGCGGTGCCGAAGGACGTGCTGGAAAAGTCGATCCTGCCGACGATCCCGATCGGCCGCCTCGGCGAGCCGGAGGAGATCGCGCGCTGCGTGGTGTTCCTCGCCTCCGACGACGCCGGGCTGATCACGGGCTCGACGCTCACCGTCAATGGCGGGCAGTACATCACTTGACGGTGTCGCTAACGCGCCCGTGGATCACTAGCAGATGTCATGGCCGGGCTCGTCCCGGCCATCTCGCTTAGGGACGCACAGGCTTCCTAAGCAGGATCACCGGGACATAAGGGCGTTCACGCCAGTCTTCGACGGGCTATGCCCGGTGATGACAGAGGAGATCAGAAAAATCCAACCGACTCGCAGCCCATGCCGGCCTTGAAGCTTTGCTTGGGCCGCCGGTTGGGCACGTCGATGATGTGAATGGTGCCGTCGCCCTGGCAGCCGACGAAAATCTCGTCGCCGCGGAACGCAAAATCCATCGGCTGGCTGCCGACCGGGACAGCGGTCTGCCGCCCGGATGAAAGCTCGATCAGGCTCACTTTGTCGCTGTTGAGGCTCGAGACCACGAGCAGCGTGCCGTCGGGCGAATAGCGCGCGATCTGCGCGGCTTTCTCCACGCCCTCGAGCGCCAGTGTCTCGGTGACCGCGCCTGTCGCCGTGTCGATCAGATACACGACCGGGCTCACGTCGCTGACCGCGACGACCGTGCGGCCATCGGCCGTTACGGCGATGCCGGCGAGCGCTTGCGGCGTCTCTATTTTGCCAAGCAGCTTGCGGTTCGGCACGTCGATCACCGACACCGTCGCGTCCTCCTCGTTGTCGGTGTAGAGGCGCTTGCCGTCATCCGGCAGGCAGAGGCGGTGCCCGTTCGTCGAGCCGGAACCGATCGCGCCGGTCACCTTGTTCGTTTTTGGATCGATGACGACGACTTTGGCGCTGTTCTCGCAGGTGATGTAGATCGAGCCGTCGGCGCCAAGCCTGAGCGTGTGCGGCGCGATGTAGGGACGAAGATCGATGTCGCAGGTCAATTTGCGATTGAGCAGGTCGATGACCCAGAGCGTGTGGCCTGGATTGGGATTGCGGCCATGGATGCCGTCGCCGAAGATCGGCACATACGCGAAGCCGGTTTCCGGGATCACCAGCAACTCATGCACCGTGCGCTGGAAGCCCTCCAGCACCGTTTCGGTTTCGAAAGTCTGCGGATTGATGAACAGGATCTTGCAGCCGATTTTGTCGACCGCGATCATGCCTCGCACATCATTTGCCGACATCGTTCACCAGCTTTCGAACTTCCGATCTAATTGTCGTCACCGGGCATAGCCCGTCGAAGACGGGCGTAAACGCCCTTATGTCCCGGTGACCTCGCTTAGGATTGCAATGCGGTGCGTATCTAAGCGGGATGGCCGGGACAAGCCCCGGCCATGACAAGATAACTAACGCTTCCGTTTTGATTTGGCAGGGGCGGCTTTCAATTTGACGCCGCGCGGCAGACCGCCGGCCTTCTGCAGCCGTACCGTCCAGTATTCCCATGCGCGCGCGATCGGGCCCGGCATCAGATTGTATTTGCCGGCCATCTCCGTTTCGCCGGCCGAGAGCGCGCCGATATAACCCATGTCCTGCGCCTGGATCTGCTGCGCGGCGTTGCGCGCGATGTAGATAGTGCGGAACACCAGCTCCTGTAGCGTCGTGCCGGCGACGGTCGCGCCGTGGCGGCGCATCAGCACCACCCAGTAAGGCCCGAGCGCGCGCGCGAGCGAAGCGCCTTCCTCGGGCTTGGCCACAATCAGGTTGGTGTCGCCGAACTGGTCGCGCGAATCCCAGAACGGCGCCTTCGGCCCGATGGTGGCGCCGAGATGGTTGACCGGCTTGAGCTCCGTGCCGGTGATGCAGAACGGCATGATCGGCGGCGCGTGGTTGTGGCACACCGCGTTGACGTCCGGCCGCGCCTTGTAGATCTCGCCGTGGATGACGCGCTCGCCGTAAAGCCGCACGTCGGTTTTCTTCACCGGCCCGGAATCGAGCGTAAACTCCAAAATGTCGCCGGGCTCGACCAGCTCGGGCGCGCGCGAGCGCGACAGCAGATAGCGCTTCGGATCGGCCGGATGCCGCATGCTGACGTGGCCGAAGGCGTCGAGCACGCCCTCGTTGGCGATGATGCGGTTGGCGAGCGCGAGCTGCTCACGCGCTTGAGCAAGTGCATTGGGCACGGCAATTCTCCAGTATGGTCTACGTGGAATGTATCAGCGGCATTCTAGGCTCAGGAGCCAGAAGAAATCACCATGAGGAAAGCCTTCGCAATCAACCACGTGGCGCACGATGACGTCATGCAATCACCCGGAGCGTTCCAATGACCCCCATTATTACCGCCTTTGAACGGTC
>JBAUHH010000279.1:0-12487 GCA_049680165.1 Pseudolabrys sp. | reverse complement strand
TACCAGTCGGCGGCGCCTTCCCACACGCACATGGCGGCAAGGTGCGGCGGCTGCAATGACGCGACGTGCCACTGGTTGATGCCGTAATACGAAATGCCGTTGAGGCCGACCTTGCCGTTCGACCACGGCTGCACGCCGGCCCATTCGATGCAGTCGTAATAATCCTTGGTCTCGCGCGGCGAGAAGTGATCGATGAAGCCGGGGGAGCAGCCGGTGCCGCGGGAATCGACGCGCACGCAGACGTAGTCGTGCGGCACCCACTTTTCCGGATCGACCACCTCCCAGCTTTGATAGAGGTTGCTCGAGCCGGCGGTGACGTCGGGCTGCTTCTCGGCCATGCGCTGCCAGGCGCTCGGATAGCCGTCCTGGAAGGCGAGGTTCTTGGCGTAGGGGCCGTAGCTGAGGATGACGGGATATTTCCCGTCCATCAGCGGCCGGAAAACGTCAGCGCGCAGGACGAGGCCGTCGTCCATCCTGATCGGCACGTCCCAATCGATCCGCATGCCGTCGCGGATTTCGGTGCGTTGCTGGAGCGACGCCACGGATACACCTCGAACAAGGTCTGTCATGCCCCGCGAAGGCGGGGCATCCAGTATCCACGGTCACTGAATGTAAGCAACGCCCTTCAGCGTGTACCTGACCGCCCGCCTTCGCGGGCGATGACGGTTATTCGCCTGGTACGAGTGGCGACAGCCGCTCGTCCCCGCGAAAGCGGGGACCCAGTGCTTCGTTTATGGCTTGCGATTGTCACCCTGGATTCCCGCTTGCGCGGGAATGAGCGGAGTGTGTGGGCGGCGATGAGGGCTTCTACGGGCTGCGCTTGCCTTTGCTGCGCGTCACCTTCGCCATCTTTTCCAGCACCGCGCAGACCGCGGCGGTGTCGCTCGCGCCCAAACCGCTGCGCATGGCGGCGACATAAACCGGCTTCGAGGCGTCGAACATCGGCGTCGGCACGCGGATTTTCCTGGCGAAATGGCCGATCACGTCCATGTCCTTCTGCCAGACGTCGATCTTCATGGTCGCGTCCTTGTAGTCGTTCTTGACCATCATCGGCGCGCGCAACTCGAACACGCGCGAATTGCCGGCGCCCGCGCTGATCAGGTCGAAGATCATCTGCGGCGGCAGGCCGGCCTTCATGCCGAGCACCATCGCTTCCGCGCTCGCGACGTTGTTGATCGCGACCAGAAGATTGGCGACGTATTTCATCCGGCTGCCATTGCCGAAAGTGCCGACGTTATAAACGCCGCGTCCGAAGTCCGCGAAGATCGGGCCGAGCCGCGCGATGCCTTTGGCATCGCCGCTGGCGTAGAAAATCAAATCCTTGTTCCTGGCTTGCGCGCCGGTGCCGCTCACCGGGCTGTCGAGCATGACATGACCGGCTCTCTGGAAGGCGCGCGCGGCCTTTTCCTTGTCCTCGATCCGGAACGTGCTCATTTCCGCGATCAGCCTCTTCGGTAGCTTCGCGGCGCCGATCGCGTGCGCGGTGGCCATCAGTGCTTTCGGATGCGGCAGGCTGGTGAGAATGATAGGCGCCTTGCGGGCGACGTCGGCGGCGCTTTTCGCGAGCTCGACGCCGGCGCGCTTCGCCTCGCGGCGGCGCGCGGCGTTGGGATCGAAACCGACGACGTGCCAGCCGGCGGCCGCGAGGTTCTTCGCGAACGCGCCGCCCATGATGCCGAGCCCGACGACGCCGACACTACCTTTTTTCTTCCTGGCCGCAGCCATTCCCGAATCTCCCGATTGTCCCGTGAATTGAGTACGCGCGCACGAATCCCGGCGCCGTCTTTAGGCGGTCGAGGCGGGCCCTGTCGAGTGGGCTCGCGTTGCGAGCTCGCTTTCAAGCCCGCTTTCATGCCGCGCGCCGATCGCCTATCGTCGCCGGCAAAGAAGAGCGGGAGGAAACATGAAAATCGGAGTACCCGGTCTCGGCGCCATGGGCGCCGCGATCGCGGCGCGGCTGATCGAAGCCGGCCATGACGTCACGGTCTGGAATCGCACGGCGGCGAAAGCGAAGCCGCTCGCCGATGCCGGCGCCAAGGTCGCAAGCTCGCCGGCCGAGCTCGCCAAGGCGTGCGAAGCGGTCATCACGATTCTCACCGACGGCGCGGCGATCGATGAGGTCTACAACGGGCCGTCCGGCCTTCTCTCCGGCGACGTGAAGGGCAAGGTGTTCATCGAGATGAGCACGGTCCCGCCGAAGGTCGAGACCGATCTCGCGCCGAAAGTGCGGGCCAAAGGCGCGACGCTGGTCGAATGTCCAGTGGGCGGTTCGACGACGCCGGCGCGGCAAGGAAAGCTACTCGGGCTGATGGGCGCGGAGCCGGCGGACGCGGCGCGCGCCAGGCCGATCCTTGAACAGCTTTGCCGCAAGGTCGAGCATTGCGGGCCGGTCGGCTCGGGCGCGGCGATGAAGCTCGCGATCAACCTGCCGCTGATGGTGGCGTGGCAGGCCTACGGCGAGGCGTTCGCCATTGCGCGGACCGTCGGCTGGGAGCCCAAGCGGCTGCTCGACCTGTTCGTGGAGAGCAACGGCGCCAACAACGCGCTCAGGGCGCGCGCCGACATGATCGTCGCGATGTTCGAGGGCCGCGATCCGGGCCCGACCACGTTCAGCATCGCCAACGCGCTGAAGGATTTGCGCACGATGGTCGAGACCGGCACGGCGGCGGGCGCGGACATGCCCGCGACCAGGGCGGCGTTCGGCGCGTTCGAGGAAGCTAACAAGAACGGGATCGGCGGCGGCGACGGCGCGCAGATGTCGGTCTACTGGGCCAGGCGCGGCAAGAAGAAGTAGCAACAGTTGTCATGGCCGGGCTCGTCCCGGCCATCCCGCTTAGGAAGGCAGTGCGTCCCTAAGCGAGATGCCCGGCACAAGGCCGGGCATGACAGAAACAGGAGCAACGATGAAACTGTTTTCCTTCTGGCGATCGCTCGCGACTTACCGCGTGCGCATCGCGCTCAACCTCAAGGGCATCACACCCGACGAGGTGATCGAGGTGAACCTGATGAAGGGCGACCAGCGCGAGGCGAAATTCCGCGCGATCAACCCGATGATGGCGATCCCGGCGCTGATCGACGGGGAGGGCCCGGTGCTGTTCGAGTCGCTCGCCATCGTCGAGTACATCGACGAGGTACATCCGCACCCGCCGCTCTTGCCGACCGAGCCGAAGGCGCGCGCGCGCGTGCGCGGGCTGGCGCAGATCGTGGCGGCCGATTCGCATCCGCTGATCGTGCCGCGCGTGCGCGAATTTCTTAGCGCTGAGTTCAAGATCGACGAAGCGGGCGTGATGAAATGGGCGCAGCACTGGCATCGCACTGCGCTCAATGCGCTCGAAACGCATTTGCAGGACAAGGCGACCGGGCGCTATTGCCAGGGCGACCAGATCACCATCGCCGACATCTGCCTTGCCACCCAGGCGGCGGGCGCGGGCTTCTTCAAGATCGATCTGGCGCAATTCCCGACTGTCAAGCGCATCGTCGACACCTGCATGCAGAGCGACGCCTTCGCGCGCGCGCATCCGCTCAAGCAGCCGGGCGCGCCGGCGGCGGTCTAGCAACGCCGCGATTGTTTGATCTTCGCCGCGTTTGAGTTCCGCCGCGGGAACGATCGCCACGCGAAATGGCCTAATTCCCGCCTTCAAATCGCGCGGACGCCTGTCTATCGCGGCCTGCGTCGGGCGGGGGCCCGTTCGGGGAGTTAATCAATGTTCTTGCGCCTGAGTGCCGCGCTTTGCGGCGTGATGTTGTTTGTCTGTGCGCCGGCCGCCATGGCCCAATCCGGAATTGCCTCCGTCTACGCTTATTCGGGCGAGAAGACCGCAAGCGGCGAATATGCCCGCCCTGGCGGACTGACGGCAGCGCATCGCACGCTGCCCTTTGGCGCGCGGGTACGCGTCACCAACAAGGGGAACGGCCGCAGCGTGGTCGTTCGGATCAACGACCGCGGTCCATTTGTGCGTGGCCGCATCATCGATCTTACGCCGGCGGCAGCGCGAGTATTGGGCTTTTCCGGGCTTGCGTCAGTGACATTATCGGTCGGTCACTCGTAGCGGCGGGCGCGGACCCGCAGACCTGGCGGAAGCCGCAGAAGACGCAATTGCGTCATCCATCGCGCATGCGTCGAGCGCGCGCGATCCGGACAGCAGCATCTCGCGGTCGCGCACCAGCAGGCACGACTTCAGTCCGATCGTGCCTTCGAACGCCGGCACCACGGCAAAGTCGAGCTGCTCGTCGAGCACCCTGCCGACAATCATCTCCGCCGCAATCTCGATTATTTCGCCAAGGCGGCGCTCGGGCAGGGCGAGTTCCCGATCTCGCCCGATGGAATTTTCCAGACGGCGGCGGCGCTGGAAGCCGTGTTCAAGTCGGCGGATGCTGGCGGCGCCTGGATGAACGTGTGATCTCGACGCACGCTGCACGCCAACTGTTACATCGGTGGCGGAATCCCGTCTTTACCGACCGTGATCCGAGCAGCCTCCAATGCGCCGTCAGGACTCCTGGTCGCTCCCGGGATGAATACGCTCGCGTTTGGCTTGAGCTCGCTGCGGTCACCGGGAACCAGCGTCACCACGCGGGTGCTCGGCGTTGTGGTGACGACCTTGGTGCCGCCGTTATATTCGACGGTTAAGTTGTTTCCCTCGACCTTGCTGACTTTGTTTTTCTCAACCTTGCTGGATTTTTGCGTCACCGTTCCGTTGGTCATGGAGCTCTTCGGCGCAAGATCCCATGCGCGGCTTCCTTCGCCGGTTCCGCGCATCGATGCGGGAAAGATGTGGATTTCGATCGCCTGCAACGTGCCGTCGGTTCTCGGGGTTGCCGCGGTGCCAATAAAAGTTCCCGGCTTGATATCGGATAAATCCGCTTTGGCGACCGACACGATTTTCGCGTTGTTTGCCAAGTGAACTTCGGCAGAGGCTCCTCCGCGTTCTTTGACAGCGAGGGTATCGCCGTTGATGCTCGTGATCGTGCCGCGCACATTGGTCGATGGCCCCACCGCCAGTGCGGCCAGAGGACTAAGCGCGACTATTCCTGCTGTGACGAATGTGAGACCGTTCCGGACGCTGTGTTTCATGTTTTACTCATTTCTTGCTGCGCCCCGCATCGCTTGATCCAGGCGATAGCCCGCGTCTGGAGGGTGCGAGAACCCTCACCGCAACAGTCCGGCTGACCCGCTTTGGTTCCAGCCCGCGCGTCACAGTTTCGTGCGCGTCATCGGAAGCGGTGTCGGCGGATGCGAATGGTGCCTGGCAAACCGTGTGATAAGAACGGCGGTGGCGGTGAGCCAGGAAAGACAAAAAGATGGACGAGCAGAAGATCAAGTTCGAGGACGGCGCCGCCTACGAGCGCATGATGGGCGGCTGGAGCCGCATCGCCGGCATCACGTTTCTCGATTGGGTCGCGCCCGGCAAAGGCCTGCGCTGGATCGACGTCGGCTGCGGCAACGGCGCATTCACCCAACTGATCGTCGAGCGCTGCGCGCCGGCGGCGGTCGACGGCGTCGATCCCTCGGAAGGCCAGCTTTCCTTCGCGCGCACACGCTCGCCGAGCGCACGGTTCAAGCAAGGCGACGCCATGACCTTGCCGTTCGATGACAAAAGTTTCGATGTCGCGGTGATGGCGCTGGTGATTTTCTTCGTTCCCGAGCCGCCGAAGGGCGTCGCGGAAATGGCCCGCGTGCTGCGTCCGGGTGGACTAGCCGCGGCCTATGCCTGGGATATTCCCGGCGGCGGCTTTCCGTGGGAGCCGGTGATCGCCGAACTGCGCGCTCTCGGTCACAAAATGGGCGGACCGCCGAATCCCGACGCGTCGCGCATCGAAGCGATGCGCGAATTGTGGAGCAATGCAGGCTTTCAAGATGTCGAGACGCGCGAGATCACCGTGCAGAATACTTACACGAGCTTCGACGCCTTCTTTGCCGACTGTCTGCTGATCCCGAGCATCGGTCCGGCGGTGAAATCGATGACGGCAGGCGACGTCGAGGCGCTGAAAAAACGGGTGCGCGAAAAGTTGCGAACGGATGCGCAAGGGCGCGTTACCGGCAGTGCCCGCGCCAACGCCGCGAAGGGACGCGTGCCGACGTAATCAGGCGCGCAATTTCTGTTGTGTCGTACGGATCGCCTCGTCCCACACGTCGTGAATGTGCGTGACCTCGTCCTCGAAGCGCTTGAGGAACATGCGCGCATGCGTCGACAGCGTGCGTCGCGTCGGCTGGATCACCACGAATTCCGCGTGCAGCTCCGGCGCGACGATCGGATTGACGGTCAATTCGCCGCGGCGGATGTCGTTCACCGAGATGACGCTCGGCAGCACCGTCACCCAGTCCGAGCGCGCGACGAATTCCAGCGTGCCGATCATGGCGTCGAGCTCGAGCACCGCTTCGATCTCGACGCCGTGCGTCTGGAAATAGGTCTCTAGGTTGCGGCGGCGGATATTGTCCGGGCCCGGCATTACGATCTTGAGCGGCGGACATTCCGCCAGCCGTATCGGCGCCAGTGGCGCAAATCCGGCGCGCGATCCGGACAGCAGCATCTCGCGGTCGCGCACCAGCAGGCGCGACTTCAGCCCGATCGTGCCTTCGAACGCCGGCACCACGGCGAAGTCGAGTTGGTCGTCGAGCACCATCTCGGTCAGCAGGCCGCTATAGCCCTCGACGATGTGCAGCCGCACTTCCGGGCAGCGCGGGATGAAGTCCTCGATCACCGGCGCCAGCACGGCGCGGGTGAAGGTCGGCATCAGGCCGATGCGCAATTCGCCGGTGACCTGGCCAGCCAGCGCGCGGGCTTCCTCCGCCGCGTTTTCCAGCGCGCCCACCGCGCTGACGCAGCTCTTGTAGTAGCGCTGGCCCGCCGGCGTCGGGTTGATGCGGCCGGCGGCGCGCTCGAACAGCTTGACCCCGAGCTTGCGCTCCACCGCGGCAACATGCTGCGAAATGCCTGATTGTGTGGCGTTTTCCCGCTCGGCGGCGCGGGTGAACGAGCCTTCCTCACACACCGCGATCACGGCGCGGATCTGCCGCAGGGGGATATGACGCATACGGTTTCTCTCTTCGTCATTCCGGGCCGTTTGGATTCCATGTCCGGCACTGCGGCGTATGGATTCCGGGTTCGCGGGCAGCGCCCGCGCCCTGGAATGACAAGGGTAGTATTAGAAAAGATAATAGGAAAGCGCAGATTATATTATTTCGGCCAGGGCTGCCATCCGCATAACATTTCCTCCAACCGAGAAAAGCGAACGGCGCCCACAGCGCGCCGCCGGGAGGACATCATGGGTACGGCAAATTTCGGCATTGCCGGTCTGGATTGGCAGCAGCGCGTCAACTGGGAGCGCCTGCGCGAATATCGCATCGAGCGCGCGCGCGCGATGATGAAAAAGCACGGCCTCGGCGCCGTGCTCTGCATGTACGATGAGAACGTGCGCTACATCACCGGAACGCTAACGCCGGGGTGGTGCCGGCTCAAGCCCGGCCTGCGCTACGCCATGCTGTGCGGTGACGGACGGCCGATATTGTTCGAGCAGGGCGACATCGGCTTTCAGATCGAGCGCCACTCGCCGTGGATCCCCAAGGAGAACGTGCGCCACTCGTTCGCCTGGATCAAAGGCGCGGCCGGCCCCGCCTCGACGCAGCAGGTGAAAAAGTTCGTCAAGGCGGTGCAGCAAGCGATGAAGGAAAACGGCGTCGCCGGCCAGAAGCTCGGCTGCGACTTCATCGACATCAACATGATCAACGTCTTCAAGGAAAACAAAATCGACTGGGTCGACGGCATGACCCCGATGATGGAGGCGCGCGCCGTCAAGAACCAGGACGAGCAGGAATGCTTCCGCATCGTCGGCGCGATCGGCGACGCCACGCACTGGGAGTGCATGAAATTCCTGCGCCCCGGCATCACCGAGAACCAGGTGACCGCGCACCTGATGCAATACCTCTACAACATTCCCGGCATGGAAGACGTCGAGGACGTGATCGTGTCGTCCGGCCCGAACACCTGGCCGAACTGGCGCAACTTCTCAGACCGCATCATCCAGCCCGGCGACATCGTGTTCATGGATTTGGCCGCGCTCACCTGGAACGGCTACAAGTCCTGTTATTACCGCACCTACTGCGTCGGCAAGGAGCCGAGCAAGGAGCAGAAAGACACGTATGCGACCGCGCTCGAGTGGCTCTATGACTCGATCGGCGCGGTGAAAGTCGGCGCCACGACGAAGGACATCGCGTCGAAGTGGCCGTCGGCGATGAAGACCTGGGGCTACGAGGACGAGGATCAGGCGGCGGCCAACCTGTGGGGCCACGGCCTCGGCCTTGCGCAATACGATCCGCCGGTGATCTCGCGCATCTGGTCGCTCGATCATCCGGTCGACATCAAGGAAGGCATGACCTTCGCGCTCGAGACGCAGCACGGCAAGAAATTCCGCTACGGCGTGCGCATCGAGGAAATGCTGATCGTGCACAAGAAGGACATCGAGATCGTGTCGAATTTCCCCGTGAAGCAGATCACCGTCGTGGATCCGCTTCCCGGCTACGGCGATCATGTGAAATGACATTTGCCATTTGGCGAATGTCATCCCCGGGCGAGCCAAAGGCGAGACCCGGGGATCTCGATCAACAAGCTGAGACTGTGCCTGCCTAAGCGGGATGGCCGGGACAAGCCCGGCCATGACAGAAAAGAGAAGCGATACCAATCCGCATGACCGCATTCATTCTCCCGCTCTCCGATCCCAAGGCGACCGACACCGAATGCGTCGGGCCGAAGGCGGCGAATCTGGCGGCGTTGATGCACGCGGGCCTGCCGACGCCGGGCGGCTTCTCGCTTACAGCGGAGGCGTACCAGCATCAGGCGCGCCATCTCGGCATCGAGGAGACGATCCGCGGCTATACGGACGCGGATTCGGCGGCGTCGCGGCGCCTGTCGGTCGTGGTCAGGCTCGCGCTTTATGAGCAGCCGATCGCGCCGGAAATTCTCGCGCCGCTGCTCGATGTCTGGCGCACGATCCGTGCAACCGGTGCGCTGTGTGTTGTGCGTTCGTCGGCGCTGATCGAAGACCGCGAGGGCGCCAATTTCGCCGGCCAGTTCGAAAGCTTCCTCGGCCTCTCCGACGAAACCGAATTCCTGACGGCGGTGCGCGCCTGCTGGGCGGCGCTGTGGACCTCGCATGCGCGCCGCTACATGGACAATCACGGCTTGTCGCCCGCCGACACGGCGATGGCGGTGCTGATCCAGCCGCTGGTTTCCGCGCGCGCTTCCGGCGGTGGTTTGAGTGAAACCGCGGAAGGGCACATGCTGCTGTCTGCCACTTGGGGCCTCGGCTCGGCGATCGCGCAGGGCGAGGTGGTGCCGGACCGCATCGTGCTCGCGAAAAACGGTTTCCTGCGAACGGTCGAAGCCGGCCGCAAAGGCCATCGCGACACCTGCGAGCATGGCGTCGCAGCGCCGCAACTGGTGCCTGACGACATGGTCAGCGAGCCGTGCCTCTCCGCCGGCGAAGCGGTGACGCTCGGGCGCCTGTTGCGCAAGGCGGAGAAAGTAGTCGGCTGCCCGGTCGAGATCGAATGGGCGGTGGACGACAAGGGCTTCAAGTTGCTGCAGGCGCGCCCGCTGCATGTCGAGTCGCCGCACGTGCCGGACGACATCTGGCTCCAGCATCCCGGCATCAACGGTCATCCGGCCGGCATCGGCTGGGGATCGGGCCGCGCCGTGGTCGTCAACTGCGAATGCGAACTGTCGCGCGTCGGCATCGGCGACCTTCTGGTGACGCGCGTCGCGGGGCCTGCGCTGTCGCAAATCCTTCCGCGCGTCGGCGGTGTCGTCGCCGAGCTCGGCGGCTCGACCTCGCATCTCGCCTCGCTGGCGCGCGAGCGCGGCATCCCGATGGTGCTCGGCGTGCTCGACGCCACCCGCAAGATTCCCGACGGCGTGCAATGCGCCGTCGATGGTGTTGCCGGCATCGTACGGTGGCAGCGGTGAGCGGAAAACCGCGCGTCTTCGTCAGCCAGCCGATCGCGCCGCGCGCGCTTGAGCGGCTGCGCGCCATCGCCGACGTCAGGATCAACACCGACTCCAGCAAGATCATCGCCAAGCCGAAACTGATCGTGGCGGTGAAGAAATGCGACATCCTGTTTTCGCTGCTGCACGACAGGATCGACCGCGCCATTCTTTCGGCCAACAAGAACCTGCGCGCAGTCACGTCGATGTCGATCACGCCCGACAATATCGACGTGGCGGAGGCGACCAGGCGCGGCATCGTCGTCACGGTGGTGCCGCCCATCGTGGCGGAAGCGACCGCCGACATTCACATGGGACTGATTATCGCGGTTGCGCGCAACATGGTCGAAGGCGACCGCATGGTGCGCGCCGGCAAGTTTCCGGGGTCGCAATCCAATCATCTCGCCGGCACGTTCGTTCACGGCAAGACCATCGGCCTGGTCGGCGGTGGCGGACGCATCGGCAAGGCGACGGCGCGGCGTGCGATCGGCTTCGGCATGAAGCTTTTGTACTGGAGCCCGCGGGCCAAGCCCGAGGCCGAGCAGGAGCTCGGCATGCAGCGGGTTTCGCTCGATGAGCTGCTGAAGCAGTCCGATTTCGTTTCGCTGCATCCGCCACTTACCGCCGAGACGCGGCACATGATCAGCGACAAGCAGTTCGCGCTGATGAAGCCGACGGCCTACATCATCAACACCGCGCGCGGGGCGATCATCGACGAGGCCGCGCTTGTGCGCGCGCTCAAGAAAAAGAAGATCGCCGGCGCCGGCCTCGACGTATTCGAGAACGAGCCGAAGCTGCCGCCGGCGCTGCGCACGATGAAGAACGTCGTACTCACGCCGCATCTCGGCAGCGCGGTCGCCGAAACCCGCGACCTGATGGCGAATATCGTGGTCGACAATATCCAGGCGCTGATCGACGGCCGCACGCCGCCCAACTGCGTCAATCCCGACGTGTTGGGCAGACGCACGTAAGGCCGCCGCGCCGCGCCGTTGCAATTGGGTTCCCGGCGGAATTCAATGACGAATATCTGGCGCGTGCCGGAGCGGGGAGAGTGTCATGGCGGATCTGCCAAAACTTGACGTGGTGATTGCCAACAATTTCGGCCATCTGCCGATGTTCGTCGGCGCCGAGAAGGGCTTCTTCAAGAACCACGGCGTCGATGCGAGCTTCCGGGTGGTGGATACTGGCACCGACATGGTCAACGCGCTTCACAACGGCGAGGCGCAGGTCGGCGACATGAGCACGACGACCTACCTGAAGGCGGTGCACGCGGGCAACCCGTTCCAGGTCATCGGCCTCATCATGAACGACGCCACCGACGATCATTGCGATACCCCGCTCGCTATCGTGACGAAGAAGGGCAGGGGCATCGATGTCGGCAAGATCGGCGATGTGCGCGGCAAGACGATCGGCCTCGCGCGCGGCCAGACTTCCGACGAATATTTCAAGATGGTGCTGCGCCGCGCCGGCGTGAAGTACGAAGACGTCACCATCGAGAACATCTGGTCGCAGTTCGGGCTGGCGCCGGCGCTGAAGGAAGGCAAGGTCGACGCGATCGTGACCTGGGAACCCTTTGTGACGCAGGCGCTCACGCAGGTGCCGGATTCGTATGAAGTGATCCGTGGCGGCCAGCACATGTCCTACGTGATGGTCGCCGTCGCGCATGGGCCCACGGTCGAAAGCAAACCGGCGGTGATCAAGAGCATCGCCGCTGGGTTGGCGCAGTCGTCGCACTTCACGCGCAACAATCGCGGCGAGGCGGTGGAGATTTTCGCCAATTGGGTGCCCGGCACCGACGTCGCCATCGGCAAGCAGGCGATCAAGCACATCAGCTTCGACCCGCGCATGTCGCCGAACGTGCTGCGCGCGTTCGAGAACGCCGAGGACGAGGTGCTCACCAACACGCTCAAGGGCGCGCCGCGGCTCAATGTGCCGAGCCTGTTCCGGCCGGAGTTCATGCAGGCCGTCGAGAAAGAGCACCCGGACTATTTCGCCGATTTGCCGAAGCTCTAACCCGCCTCATCCTGAGGAGCCGCGCGCCAGCGCGGCGTCTCGAAGGATGCGGCGGCCCCATGCTTCGAGACGCGCTCCTTCGGAGCGCTCCTCAGCATGAGGCCGACTATTCCGCCGTCCAGCCGCCGTCGAGCACCAGCGCCGAGCCGGTCATCAGCGAGGAGGCGTCGGAGGCGAGAAACACGATCGCGCCGGTCAGCTCGTCGAGCTGGCCCAAGCGGCCGAGCTTGATCTTGCCCAGCACCTCGTCGCGGAACGCCTTGTTCTCGAAGAACGGCTTGGTCATCGGCGTCTCGATGAACGTCGGGCCAAGCGAATTGACGCGGATGTTGTGGGGCGCGAGCTCGATCGCCATCGCCTTGGTGAAGCCTTCCATCGCGTGTTTGGTCGCGCAGTAGACCGTGCGGGTCGCGCCGCCGACATGGCCCATCTGCGACGACATGTTGATGATCGAGCCGGGTTTTTGGGCGGCGACCAAGGCGCGCGCCACCGCCTGC
>JBAUHH010000278.1:0-1936 GCA_049680165.1 Pseudolabrys sp. | reverse complement strand
CCTCCAATGTCGACGATCTGGTCGCAGCCGCCGACCACTTGCGCAAGACGCGCAAGGCGCCGGCAATCCTGATCGGCCACAGCCTCGGCGGCGCCGCGGTGCTCGCCGCCGCCGGCCAGATCGCGGAAGCGCGCGCCGTCGTGACCATCGCCGCGCCGTCCGATCCGAGCCACGTGACGGGGTTGTTCAAGGAGCACGTGGAGACCATCCGTGCGCAGGGCGAGGTCGAAGTGGCGCTCGCCGGAAGGCCGTTCCGCATCAGGCGCGAATTCCTCGATGACATCGCCGAGCAGAAGCTCGATCAGGGAATCGCAAATCTGCGCAAGGCGCTGCTGATCCTCCATTCGCCGACCGACGACACTGTCGGCATCGAGAACGCCTCGCACATTTTCGTCACCGCCAGGCACCCGAAGAGCTTCGTCTCGCTCGCCGGCGCTGATCATCTGCTGAGCCAGAAGAGCGACGCGGTTTATGTCGCCAACGTCATCGCCGCCTGGGCCGAGCGTTACGTCGAGAAGCTGCCGGAAGCGGTGAAGGCGGAGGGCGAGCCGGGCGTCGTGCTGGTGCGCGAGACCGGCGAGGGAAAATTCCAGCAGGAGGTGGTGAGCGGTCCGCACCGCCTGCTTGCCGATGAGCCGGAGAAAGTTGGCGGGCTGGATTCCGGGCCGGGGCCTTACGATTTCCTGCTGGCGGGTCTGGGCGCCTGCACGTCGATGACGTTGCGGCTTTACGCCGACCAGAAGAAATTGCCGCTTGAGCGCGTGACGGTGCGCCTCACGCACAACAAGGAATACGCCGCCGATTGCGAAAGCTGCGAGACCAAGGAAGGCATGCTGGACCGCATCGACCGCACCGTCACGCTGGAAGGCGCGCTCGACGACACGCAGCGCAAGCGCCTGATGGAGATCGCCGACAAGTGCCCGGTGCACCGGACGCTTGAATCGGAAATCGACATCCGCACATCGGAACGTCCGGCGGGTTGAGTTTTCCCGCGGCGCCGGCGGGTGTAAAACCGGAATCGCCATGCAAACCGCCGCGCACGCGCTGACGCTGCAATTCCTGACCTGGGCCGCCGAAGCCCCGCGCAGCTATGCCGACGCGGAAGCCTGGCGGCGGAGCTGCCCGCATCTGTCGATCTGGGAAGACGCAATCGCGGACGGCCTGGTCAGCTTCGAGAACAGCAGCACCATGCGGGAGTCCCGGCTGGTGCTGACCGCGCGCGGGCGGGATTTGCTCAAGCGCGCCTGAGCGCCCGCAAGACGGGCGACCAACCGTCCTGCTCGCCGCGCAATCCGCCGAACACCGGGCCGCGGATTGCTGTTCGCACGACCAACTTGACGTAGGCCGCCTCTTTCGACACACTAGAACAAATCATGAACAAGAGGAGCGAGGCCCGGCACCGGCTGGGTTTAATCTCTTCACATTTCAAAGGCTTGGGATGATCGAGGAGCTACGGCACAAACTGCGGATGATGGAGCGGCCGGCCGGAATCGACGACAATCCCGGCGTGCTGCCGCTGGGAATCCCGACGCTCGATCAAGCGCTTGGCGGCGGCCTCGCGCGCGGCGCGTTGCATGAAATCGCGGCGGTCTCCGAGCCTCACCTGCCCTCCGCTTCCGGCTTCGCGCTGGCGCTGGTGGCGCAAGGAACGGCCCCTGTCATCTGGATTTCCGAGGACATGGCACTCGCCGAAAGCGGCGCGGCTTACGGGCTCGGCCTCGAGGCCTTCGGCCTCGCGCCCGAGCGGCTGCTGACGGTTGCCGCCGTGCATCGCCGCGACGTGCTGTGGGCGATGGAAGAAGCCCTGCATTGCCGCGCCATCGGGGCGGTCATCGGCGAATTGCGCCGCGGCGACATCGACGCGGTGGCGACGCGGCGGCTGTCGCTGGCGGCGGCACACGGCGCGCCGGCGCTGCTGCTGCGCGCCGAACCGGCA
>JBAUHH010000277.1:0-11637 GCA_049680165.1 Pseudolabrys sp. | reverse complement strand
GATTGGCACGGCGGCTGCAAAGCGACCGGTGCCCGCAGGCTTGGGAGAGCCGGCGGCACCGCCTGCACAAGCGTCAGCCTCGGGAGGGCTGACCTGCCGGCGCAAGGGGAGAATGCCGATGCAGAATGCCGTCCTTATTGGACTGTCGCGCCAGGTCGCGCTGGAGCGCGAACTCGACGTTGTCGCCAACAATATCGCGAACATGAACACCACCGGCTACAAGGCCGACGGCTCCGTGTTCGAAGAATACCTTTCATCGAATGCGCGCACCGCGAGCAACGGCGGGCGTGTCAGTTTCGTGCAGGACCGCGGCACCTGGCACGACATGAGCGGCGGCGCGATCGAGCGCACCGGCAACCCGCTCGACGTCGCCGTCAACGGCAGCGGCTTTCTGGTCGTGCAGACGCCGCAGGGCGAGCGCTACACCCGCAACGGCTCGTTGCAGGTCGGCCCAAACGGTCAACTCGTCACCGCGGACGGCTATCCGGTTCTCGGCGACGGCGGCCCGGTCGTGCTCCAGCGCAACGACCGGCAGGTGCAGATCAGCCAGGACGGCACCATCAGCGTGCGCGAAGGCAGCGCGAACGTCGATTCGCAGCGCGGCAAATTGCGTCTCGTCAATTTCACCAACATGCAGCAGCTGCAGAAAGTCGGCGCCAGCACCTTCAGCGCGCCGAACGGCGTGCAGCCGACGCCCGCCGACACCACCACCACGCGTATCGAGCAAGGCGCGGTCGAAAAATCCAACGTGCGCGGCGTCGTCGAGATGTCGCGCATGATCGAAATCACGCGCAGCTACACCCAGGTCGCGGCGATGCTGCAACAACAGGCTGACCTCGGCCAAACGTCGATCGACAAGCTCGCCGACGTACCAACCTGATGAAGGGGAGTTGAAACAATGCGTGCGCTAACCACTGCCGCGACCGGAATGATGGCCATGGAGCTCAACGTCCAGGTCGTCGCCAACAATCTCGCGAACATGACGACGACGGGCTACAAGCGCCAGCGCGTCGAATTCCAGGATATGCTTTACGACCACGTCAGCCGCATCGGCACGCAGACGTCGGCGCAGGGCAACATCCTGCCAGTCGGCATCGATCTCGGCTCCGGCGTGAAGACGGTCGGCACGCCGCGCCTGATGACGCAAGGCACTCTGTCGCAAACCGGCGGCACGCTCGACGTCGCCATCCGCGGCGATGGATTCTTCAAGATCCAGATGCCGGACGGAACCTACTCTTATACCCGCGACGGCTCGTTCATGATGGACGCGCAAGGCCGCATCGTGACCGCGCAAGGCAATGTGGTGCAGCCCGCCATCACCGTCCCGCAAAATTCGACCGGCCTCACCATCAATCCGCAAGGCCAGGTCTCTGTGATCCCGCAAGGGCAAACCCAGCCGACCGTGCTCGGCCAGATCACCTTGACGCGCTTCATCAACCAGGCCGGCCTGCTCTCCATCGGCGACAACATGTACACGGAGACGCCCGCTTCCGGCACACCGCAGGACGGCCTGCCAAGCGTGGACGGCGCCGGCGACCTGCAACAAGGAAATCTCGAGCAGTCGAACGTCGACTCGGTGACCGAGATTACCAACCTGATCGCCGCGCAGCGCGCCTACGAAATGAATTCCAAGGTCATCACGGCAGCAGACCAGATGCTGTCCACCACGTCCAACCTGATGCACTAGGTGAGAAAAATGATGCGTCCCCAGATCCGGATGGCTTTGGTGATGGCGACGACGCTGCTGGTGCTGTGCACCGCGGCGGCGGCGCAGACTGTCGCAGCGCTCGACCCGCCGCGCCCGAAATTGCGCGCCGAAGCGACGATCACGAGCGACGTCGTGCGCATCGGCGATCTCGTCGATCATGCGGGCATCATCGCCAACGTTCCGATCTTTCGCGCACCCGATCTCGGTTCGACCGGCATGGTTTCCGCCGAGCGCGTGGTCGAGGTGGTGCGCGAGCATGCGCTGCTTGGGCTCGACACCGGCGGCATCACCGAGGTCGTGGTGACGCGCGCAAGCCGCACCATTGCCGGCAAGACGATCGAGACCGCCGTCTCGCGCGCGCTCGCCTCGCAATTCGCGCTCGGGTCGCCCGACAATATCGCGCTCAATTTCGACCGCGGATTGCACACCGTTTACGTGCCGCCCTCGGCCAAAGGAGAGCCGCACGTCACGCGTCTGAGCTACGAGCCACGCAATGGGCGCTTCAGCGCCCTCGTCGAAATCGCCGGCGTGCGCGCCGCCAGCCAGCTGCTGCGCTTCACAGGCACCGCGACGGTAACGGTCGATGTCGCGATGCTTACCCGCGCGCTCAATCGCGGCGACGTCATCAAATCGGCCGACGTCGTCACCGAGCGCCGCCCGAAAGCGGAAGTCGGCAACGACGTGATCGCGAGCGCCGACCAGGCGGTGGGCCGCGCCGCGCGCAATGCGCTGCAAGCCGGCCGGCCGCTGCGCAGTTTCGACCTGATGAAGCCCGACCTCGTCCAGCGCAACGACTCGGTCACCCTCGTCTATCGCGTGCCCGGCATCATGCTCACGGTGCGCGGCAAGGCGATCGAGTCCGGCACCGAGGGCGACATCATCAGCGTACTCAACGAACAGTCGAAGCGCACCGTGCAAGGCATGGTCGCCGGGCCGGGCCACGTCGTGGTCATGAGCTCCATGGCGCACGTCGCCGAGACCGTCGCCGAAGGTGAAACTTCCCGCAACGCGCGTGACAGCGCACAGTGAGAGTAATGTCTATGAAAGTAGAGACCGTGTTGCGTGGTGCGCTGTTGAGCGCGCTGGCATCCTTGCTGCTGACGAGCTGCGCGGCGCTCGACCGGTTGAAAAACATCGGTCAGGAACCGGCGTTGTCCGCGGTCGATAACCCGACCACGGCGCCGGGCTACAAGCCGGTGCAAATGCCGATGCCTGCGGCGCAGCCCGCTTCGTATAATCCGAACTCGCTCTGGCGCAACGGCTCGCGCGCGTTCTTCAAGGATCAGCGCGCGCACCAGGTCGGCGACATCCTGACCGTCAAGGTCAACTTCACCGACCAGGCCAACATCACCAACGAGACGCAGCGCACGCGCACCAACAAGGAAGACTCCGGGATCGATAATTTCTTCGGCCTCGGCAAGGTACCGATCATGAACTCGTCTACGCCGACGCGCATCTTCACCGCCGACTCCTCCTCCGCGACCGACGGCAAAGGCTCGGTCGCGCGCCAGGAAGCGTTGCAGACGAACGTCGCCGGTGTCGTCACGCAAGTGCTGCCGAACGGCAATCTCGTGGTCGAAGGCCGGCAGGAAGTCCGCGTCAACTTCGAGCTTCGGGAGCTGATCGTCGCCGGCATCATCCGGCCGGAAGACATCGAAAGCGACAACACCATTGACTCCAGCAAGATCGCACAGGCGCGCATCTCGTACGGCGGTCGCGGCCAGATCACGGACATACAGCAGCCGCGCTACGGACAACAGGTGCTCGACGTGCTGCTGCCGTTCTAACGGAAGCCGGTGTCCGGAAACGATCATGCTTGAAGCGAATTGTCCCCGCGTAGCTTATCGGGCTCCCGCGCCGTTTCGCATCGCGCGAGCGTGACGGCGTCAACGACGCGGCCTCCGGCAGCTCCCCGCCGGAGGCCGCGCATCTCAAGGGGAAGCCAATTCATGCTGGACGACTCAAGCCATCCTCCATATCACCCGGCAAGAGGCCGTCTTCGCCGATGACCATGCAAGCGCCAGCCGCCAAGCCCAAGCGTTTCAACGTGCAACACGCGCTCCAGCAGGCGCTCACGTTCCATCACCAGGGACGGCTGCCGGAGGCGGAGCGGATTTACGTCCAGATTCTCGAGTTTCAGCCCACGCATTTCGATGCGCTACAGATGCTCGGCGTCATCAAGCTCGCGCGCGGTCAAATGTCGGAGGCGTTGCGGCTGGTCGGGGCGGCGCTCCAGCGCAAGCCGCATTCGGCGCAGGCGCTGATCAACCACGGCATGGTGCTCAACGCGCTCGATCGGCACGATGAGGCGCTCGCCAATTTCGACGAGGCGCTCAAGCACAAGGCGAATTTTGCCGAGGGCCTCAACAATCGCGGCGCCACCCTCGCCACGCTCGGGCGCGATAAAGAAGCGCTCGACGACTTTCGCCGCGCGCTCAAGATCAAGCCGGATTATCCCGAAGCCCTCTCCAACATGGCCAATTCCCTGCGGCTCCTAGGTGAATACGAAGAGGCCCTCGCGATCGTCGAGCGTGCGCTGGCGCTGCGTCCGAATTATGCCAAAGGCCACAACAACCGCGGCACCCTGCTCGACACCCTCAAACGATCGAACGAGGCGCTTGAATGCTACGAGCGTGCTTTGGCGGTCGACCCCAACTACGCCGACGCGCTCTCCAATCGCGGCCGCGCCTTGCGCGCAATCGGCCGCTACGAAGACGCGCTGCAAAGCCTGAACAAGGCGATCGAAATAAAGCCGAATTTTGCGCAGGCCTATTTCAATCGCGGCGCGGTGCTGTCGGATCTCAACCGCTACAAGGAAGCGACGGCAAACCTCGAACAAGCGATGCTGGGCAATGCCAGGATGTTCGTCGAGCCGAAGTTCGCGGTGTGCATTGCCGAGCTGCCGATCCTGTACCGGGACGAAGCTGAAATCGGCGTCCAGCGCGCAGCCTATGAAAAGCGCCTGCTTATGCTCCGCGACGAAATCAACGCGGTCCCTTCGCCGGGCGTCCTGCTCAAGGGTGTCGGACCGTTTCAGCCGTTCTATCTCGCCTACCAGGGGCAAAACGATCGCGAGTTGCAGAGCATCTACGGCTCAGCGCTATGCCGCGTCTCGGACGACATTTATCCGCCGGTTGACCTGGTCGCGCCGCCAGCGCCCGGCGAGCCGGTGCGGGTCGGAATCGTCAGCGGCTTTTTCCGGCTGCACTCCAACTGGAAAATTCCGATCAAGGGCTGGCTCAGCCAGCTCGACCGCAAGCGTTTCCGGCTGTTCGGCTACCACACCGGCCATAGCCGCGATGACGAAACAAAATTCGCCGCCAGCGCCTGCGAGCGTTTCGTGCAGGGCCCGCTGCCGGTGGAGAAATGGCGCAAGGAGATCCTCGCCGATGCGCCGCACGTTCTGATCTATCCGGAAGTCGGCATGGACGAGATGTGCGTGAAGCTCGCCGTGCAACGGCTGGCGCCGGTGCAGTGCAACTCGTGGGGCCATCCCGACACCAGCGGTTTTCCGACGCTCGACTATTACATCAGCAGCGATATGATGGAGCCGCCGGACGGCCAGGCGCATTACAGCGAGCGGCTGCTGCGCCTGCCCAATCTGTCGATCTATTACGAGCCGCCGCCAATCGTGCCGGTGCAGATCAACCGCGCCGAACTCGGCCTGCGCGACGGAACGACGGCGTTCTGGTGCGGCCAATCGATCTTCAAGTACCTGCCGCAATACGACGACGTATTTCCGCGCATCGCGCGCGAGGCCGACGATTGCCAGTTTGCCTTCATCCAGTATCAGGGCGCCAGGGCGGTGACCGATCTGTTCCGCGAGCGGCTCGAACGCGCTTTTGCGGCGCACGGCTTGCGCTGGACCGATTACTGCGTGGTGTTGCCGCGGCTCGATCCCAACCGCTTCGCCGCGGCGATCGGCCAATGCGACGTCGTGCTCGACAGTATCGGTTGGTCGGGATGCAACTCGACTCTGGAAGGCCTTACCCACGATCTTCCGGTGGTGACGATGCCAGGCACCCTGATGCGCGGACGCCACAGCGCGGCGATCCTGCAAATGATGGGCGTGGCCGAAACGATCGCGCCGACGACCGACGATTATGTAGCGACGGCCGTTCGGCTGGCGCGCGAACCGGAATGGCGGGCAGCGCTCAAGCAAAAAATCGGCGCCAACAAGCACCGGGTCTATCACGACCGCGCTTGCATCACCGCACTGGAAGATTTCCTCGACCGCGTCGGCCGCGGGCAATAAGACGAAGCGCGTCTAATAGCGGCGCCAGCCGCCACGCCAACCCCAGCCGCCTCCCCATCCCCAACCGCCGCGGTAATACGGTCCGCCGTAATAAACGGCCGGCGGCCCGTAATAGTACGGCCCCGGCGCATAATAGGCCGGCGGGCCTTCGGCATATTCAGGTCCAACGTATTCTTCGCCGCCCTGGTAATACGTGCGCGCCGCATGGCGCGCCGGCGGACGGCCGCTGGTGTCTATCGCGGTCTGGATGACGAAACCGCTCTTGCCGTTCCAGTTGGCGCCGCACCAACCGTCCTTGCAGTCGGTGGTTTCGATTTTGCTGCCGCCGGGAATGCGTCCGACGATCTCATTGGTGGTCGCCGGTCCCGCGCGCAGATTCACATTGGTGATGGCGTAAGCGGTGGCTGCGGAAGCGCCTGACGCCGAAACCAGGATGAGCGCGCCGGCGCAGAATAAAAGCCGCGTAAATTTCATGGCGTTTCCCATCGTTTTGCAATCTCCCCCGGGCGATCTAATACGAAGCCGACACTGGGATTCAACCGGTTTGGCCGGATGCAGAGCGTTGTGAATTGTGGTTTTGGCGCGCGGCTAAATTATGACGCGGCGCGTTTTACACAGACTTCGCGATGAGCTGCCCGGTGATCGAGTCGATCTGCGTGCCGTCGGTGAGAGTCATGATGTGATTGGCAAGATCGATCCAGGAGCCGTTGCCGAGCTGCATGATATCGGTTTCCGGCTTGATTTTAACGCCGGTCGTCGAGTCGAGCTGGGTGCCGTCCGAGAGCGTCAGGATGTTGTTCGTGGTGTCGAGCGTTGCGCCATTGCCGAGAAAGATCATCGGATCGAGAGTGGGACCCTTCTGATTGAGCGACGTGGATGACAACGGGTTCAGCGCTTTTTGCAGCGCGTCCGCCTGGTCCTGCTTGATGCGGTCTGATGCGATTTGCGCCGTGTTTGTCGCAGCGCTGGTAAAACTGTTTTGCTGAATAAGCGCCATCGAATTGGCGATGCTCGACGTCATATTCAGAAAGGAGCTGGTGCTGCCGTTGTTGTTCTTCGAATTTTGCAGCGCGCCGAGGATTCCACCCGACGACATCTCCTGCTGCATCGACGTCCACGCGTCCGCCACCCAACTTGGGTTGGCGTTTGCCGTCGTCTCGAACATCGATGACGCAAGAGGAACTGTCGACGCAATGATGCCGGACATGCCGCACGCGAATCCACGTTTTACGGTCTAAATTGTACAGAGGGCGGATTAACAACTTCTGGATTTAACGATTTATTATCCACGTCGGCGCCGGGAGGCCGGAAAGCATCTCCAATGCCAAAACGAACAAAGAGCCCAGTTCGTTTGACCGGGCTCTTGTTTGGAAACGACGATATCGGGATTGCCTGCGGCAATCCGACGGAAAGTGTCAGTCGTCGCGATAAACCCGCTCGCGGCGCTCGTGCCGCTCCTGCGCCTCGACCGAGAGCGTGGCAATCGGCCGCGCCTCCAGCCGGCGCAGCGAGATCGGCTCGCCGGTCTCCTCGCAGTAGCCGTAAGTGCCGTCCTCGATGCGGCCAAGCGCCTCGTCGATCTTGGAGATCAGCTTGCGCTGGCGATCGCGCGCGCGCAGCTCGATGGCGCGGTCGGTTTCAGACGAAGCCCGATCGGCGAGGTCGGGATGATTCTGGTTCTCCTCCTGCAAATGCAGCAGGGTCTCTTTGGCTTCCTTGAGGATGTCCTCACGCCAGATCAGCAGCTTCACGCGGAAATACTCGCGCTGCCGCTCGTTCATGAAAGGCTCTTTGTCGGTAGGCCGGTAGCTTTTGGTCTTCGCCAACATCCCCGCGACTCCCTGTCTTCTTATGCTTTTTTGAGCGAGTTACCCTCCCTCGCGCGGCTGGCTTATATACGGGGGCAAGGCCCCGGACAATATCCATGTTCAGGCTTATTAAATCGCAGAAATATATTGTTTTTGAATGGGTTAGCGGAAACTGCGGAACCCGATTGGGCGTCGCCGGACAGCCCTAGCGGACCCCGGCCTTGGCCAGCTCGACCGCTACCCGCAGCTCGATTTCGCTCAAGACCGTGTCGAGGCCCGGATCGCCCGAGCTTTGGGTCAGGCCCTCGGCGGTGACCTTGAGGCGCGCCAGGGTCGACTGGTCGATGCTGCCGTCGAGCAGACTGATCTTGAGGCTATCGAGCTGATCGAGGGCATTGCGGCCGTGGCGCACGGCGCGCTTCTTGCGCTCGGTCGGATCTTCCACGCCTTGCAGCGCGATCAGCGCATCGACCGTCGAGATCGAGCGCAGGCTGGTGGCGCCGGCGGGCCCGCGCGGGGCTTCTTCCTCATCAACGGTGAAGGTACCGCCCGAACCGGTGCGGCGGACGACACTCGGCGTCGTCGCCAGCGCGGTTCCATTCGGTCCCAGCACGCGCATGATCGGAAGCTCCCGCCGGACGAATTCCGGCTCCAATCGTCAAACCCTGATCCCGTATGGTTAATGGCCGGTAAAAAGCCCGGCAAAATTTTCCGCTCTGGACAATCGCTGCCCGGCCATGGCCGTCATGCGCCGCCGCGCTCATAAAAATAACCGCGCGTTCTCAGACTCTTGGCGCGGCGCGGCGGCTGGCACGCCATTCGCATAACGCGTGTCAGTCCGACCTCTCATTGGGGAGCAGTGATGACGAGGACGTTTAAGGCCGCACTCGTGGCGGCAGTTCTGGCTGTATGCGTCCCGGTTTGCGCCGGGGCGACGTCGCGCATCAAGGACCTCGCCAATATCGAGGGTGTGCGCCAGAACCAGTTAATTGGATATGGCCTGGTGGTCGGTCTCAACGGGACCGGCGACACGCTCAACAACATTCCTTTCACCAAGCAGTCGCTCACCGCGATGCTGGAACGCCTCGGCGTCAACGTCCGCAATCAGACGATGCGGACCGGCAACGTCGCGGCCGTAATGGTCACCGCGAATCTGCCGGCCTTCGGCACGCAGGGCACGCGCATGGACATCACCGTCTCCGCGCTCGGCGATTCCAAGAGCCTGCAAGGCGGCACGCTGCTGGTCACGCCGTTGCTCGGCGCCGACGGCAACGTTTACGCGGTCGGCCAGGGCTCGGTCGCGATCGGCGGTTTCCAGGCCGAGGGCGAAGCCGCGAAAATCGTGCGCGGCGTGCCAACCGTCGGCCGCATCGCCAACGGCGCGCTGATCGAGCGCGAGATTGAGTTTTCGCTCAACAGGCTGAGCACGCTGCGCATGGCGCTGCGCAATCCCGACTTCACCACCGCCAAGCGCATCGCGGCCTCGATCAACGATTTCATCGGCAAGCCGACGGCGGAGCCGCTGGATCCGGCGACCGTGCAGATCACCGTGCCACTGCAATACCGCGGCAACGTGGTGTCGCTGCTCACCGAGATCGAGCAATTGCGCGTCGACCCCGATCTGTCCGCCAAGATCGTGATCGACGAACGCTCCGGCATCATCGTCATGGGCCGCGACGTGCGCGTCTCGATGGTAGCGGTGGCGCAAGGCAATCTCACCGTCACCATTAGCGAGGCACCGCAGGTAAGCCAGCCGGCGCCGTTCTCGCGCGGCGGCACCACGAGAGTGGTCCCGCGCACGAGCATTGGCGTGCAGGAGGACGGCAAGAAACTTGCGGTCGTCCGTGAAGGCGTCTCGCTGCAACAGCTCGTTGATGGTCTCAATTCGCTCGGCATCGGCCCGCGCGACCTGATCGCGATCCTGCAAGCGATCAAGGCCGCCGGCGCGATCCAGGCCGACATCGAGGTGATGTGATGCACACCGCCATCACCCTGCCCGCGCCTGGCCTGAGCCCGCTCGATATGGTGACGCGGCCCGCCGCGGCTCCTTCGAAAATTTCCGCGACGACGCAAGCGAAAGCGCACGCCGCCGCGCAGGATTTCGAAGCCGTCTTCCTCAACACGATGTTCCAGCAGATGACCACCGGCCTCACCGGCGACGGCCCGTTCGGCGGCTCGGGCGCGACCGGCGTCTGGCGCTCGATGCTCACCGATCAATATTCCCGCCACTTGGCCAAAGCCGGCGGCATCGGCATCGCCGACCACATCTATCGCTCCTTGATGGCACGGCAGGAGGCAGCACAATGAGTACGCCACAACCGGACCGCATCGGGCCGCGGCCGATCGAAAACATCGGCGAGGCCGAAAAAATAATCACGCACCTCGAAAGCATCATGGATTCGCTCCTTGCCACGCTGGAAGAGGAAACCGCGCTGGTGCGCGCCGGGCATCTGCACGAGGCCACCGCGCTCGAGCCTGCCAAGGCCGAGTTCGCCCGCGCCTATGCGCTCGACGCCGACCGCATCAAGCACAGCCGCGGCTTCCTGCAACAGTCGCTGCCCGACGCGCTCGCCGCGCTGCGGCGCCGTCACGATAATTTCCACGCTTTGTTGCAGATCAACCTGACCGTGCTGGCGACGGCGCACGCGGTTTCCGAAGGCATCATCCGCGGCGTTTCGGGCGAGCTCGCGCGCAAGCGCGCGCCGCAGACGTATGGCTCGTCCGGCCGCGCCAACGTTCCGGGTCCCAAAGCCGGACAGCCGCTCGCGGTCAGCCGCGTCCTCTAAAATCCGTTCCAAAAAATCGCCGCTGTCGCTCGCTGACGCGCATCGTTAGCGAGCGGTTGCTTTTTATGGTTAGCGCCCGGTGAACGTTTCGCGCCCGGGTGCTGCGCGCTGCTGTCAAAAACGACAAATAAAATCGTTAACCACGTTCTTTTACGGCGCATTTGTGGCCGTGTGCGATGACACCCGCGATCCTAGGGATCAACACGTGTAACTGCCAGTACGGCACGAAGCTACCAGAAAGGTGACACCTATGAGTGATATCGTCCTTACCGCAGGCGTCCGGTCGAACTTGCTGAACTTGCAGCAGACCGCGAGCCTGATGAACACGGTGCAGAACCAGCTTGCTACCGGCAAGAAGGTCAACTCTGCTCTCGATAATCCGATCAGCTACTTCACCTCGCAGTCGCTGACCAATCGCGCGAATTCGCTCAACGCTTTGCTCGACTCGATGTCGAATGCGTTCCAGACCATTCAGGCTGCGAACAACGGCATCTCGTCGATCACGAAGCTTGTGCAGTCCGCCCAAGCCCTCGTCAGCCAGGCGCAGCAGACCTCCGATACGGCGGTCCGCTCGAGCCTGTCGACGCAGTTCAACGCCGTCCTCACGCAGATCGACCAGCTCGCTGGCGACGCCGGCTTCAACGGCATCAATCTGCTCAACGGCGATGACCTGACCGTGACCCTCAACGAGTCCGGCACCTCGAGCGTTACCGTCAGCGGCGTGACCGACACGACCAGCGGCGACCTCTCGATCGGCAACGCGACCGGCAACTGGGCGGCCTCGAGCGATCTCACGACCGCTTCCGGCGACCTGACCGCCGCGTTGACCACGCTGCAGTCTCAGGCTCAGTCGTTCGGTACCAACCTGTCGACCGTGCAGATCCGCCAGGACTTCACCAAGGCGATGGTCAACACGCTGCAGACCGGTTCCGACAACCTTACGCTCGCGGATAGCAACGAGGCAGGTGCCGACTTGCTGGCCTTGCAGACCCGGCAACAGCTCTCCACTACCGCGCTGTCGCTGGCCTCGCAGGCTTCGCAAGCGGTGTTGCGCCTCTTCCAGTAAGCGCAACAGCACTC
>JBAUHH010000276.1:0-2429 GCA_049680165.1 Pseudolabrys sp. | reverse complement strand
TGCGATCCATCGCGAGATCGGGCGCGTCGATCTGCAACAGCAGCCCGGCCTTGTTGATCGCCAGATATTCGTTGCGCATCTCGCGCGAGATCGCGGTGAGATATTTGTCCTGCGAGCCGTAATGCGCGTCCAGCATCGTCGAGGAGATGATGCCGGGCGAGGGCGCCGTCATGAACTGTTCCTTGAACTTGCCCTCGGAGATTTTCTTGAAGCGCGCGATCTCGCTTTCGAGCGGCTTGATGTCGAGATATTTCAGCTCGCTCTGGCACTCCGGCGCGTTCTGCTGCTTGCTCACATGCGGGAAACGGCGCTTGAGCGACTCGACGAGCTCGGGAAATTCCTCGAACTCGCGCCCGCGCCGGCGCTTCGACACGCCGCCGAAGCCCGACATGCGCTGCGGCACGTAGGTCTGGAAGCCGACGCGCTGCTGCTCGCCGTCATTGCCGATGTCGATGCCGGCCTGTGCCTGCTTGTCGACCACATAGCGAACCGCGCTGTCCATTTCGGCGTCGAACGCCTTCATGTCGAGCTTCTCGCCCGCCTCCTGGCGCACCAAGAGGTCGGAAAGCTTTTCGTTGCGCGGCAGGCTGCCGACGTGGGTGGTGAGAATGCGGTCCCGGCTCAGAATCATAATTCCTCTCCCGTTGGCCGACATTGCCGCGGCCATTTTCACTCTGCATAATACGGACATTCTGGGAGGGACAACATGGCTGTCGCCGAAATGCATGCGGCGGACGCAAGCGCGGCCGAGCCGATGGGCGCAGTCCCACGCGACTACAATTTTGCCGCCGACATCCTCGCCGGCAATCTCAAGGCCGGGCGCGCCAGCAAGCCGGCCTTCATCGACCAGCGCGGGACGTGCACCTACGGCCAGCTCGCCGACCGCGTCGAGCGTTTCGGCAACATGCTGCGTTCGTTAGGAATAAGACGCGAAGAGCGCGTTCTGATTGCGCTGCTCGACACCGTCGACTGGCCGACTGCGTTCCTCGGCTGCCTTAAGGCCGGCGTCATCGCCGTGCCGGTCAACACGCTGCTGACCGAGGACGACTACCGCTTCATGCTGGCCGACAGCCGCGCGAAATGCCTGGTGGTGTCGGAGGCGTTATTTCCGAAATTCGCAAAAGTTATCGGCGAAAGCCCCGATCTCGAGCACGTCATCGTGGCCGGGGATAACGTTCCCGAGCGGCCCGGACAGAAGAACCTCGACCAACTCATCGGCTCGGCGAGCAACAAGCCGAACACCGCCCCGACCAAGGCCGACGACATGGCGTTCTGGCTCTACACGTCGGGCTCGACCGGCAAGCCGAAAGGCGCGGTGCACATTCACGCCAGCCTGAAGCTGACCGCCGATCTCTACGGCACGCCGGTCGCGGGCCTGAAGGAAACCGACGTCATCTATTCCGTCGCCAAGCTCTTTTTCGCCTACGGTCTCGGCAACGCCATGACGTTTCCGATGGCTGTCGGCGCCACCACCGTGCTGCTGCCGGACCGCCCGACGCCCGATGGCGTCGCCGCGTTGTTGCGCCAGCATCCGGTCACGGTGTTCTTTGCGGTGCCGACTTTCTACGCGGCATTTCTCGCGAGCCCGAACGCGCCGCAAAAATCGGATGTTAAAATCCGCCGCTGTATTTCCGCCGGCGAAGCGCTGCCGGAAGAGATCGCGCGCAAATGGAAGGAGCGCTACGGCGTCGAAATCTCCGACGGCCTCGGCACCACCGAGATGCTGCACATCTATCTCACCAACGCGCCGGGCGCGACCAAGTACGGCACCACCGGCAGGCCGGTGCCGGGTTACGAGATCAAGCTCGTCGGCGACGACGGCAAGACATGCGCCAAAGGCGAGATGGGCGAACTTTATGTGCGCGGGCCGACCAGCGCGATCATGTACTGGAACAACCGCGAAAAATCGCGCACGACATTCCAGGGCGATTGGACGCGCTCGGGCGACAAATACATCGAGGACGAGGACGGCTATTTCATCTGCTGCGGCCGCCAGGACGACATGCTGAAAGTGTCCGGCATGTATGTGTCGCCGTTCGAAGTCGAGGCCGCGCTGTCGTCGCATCCGGACGTGCTGGAAGCCGCTGTCGTCGGCTGGTTCGATGAACAGAAGCTGGTTAAGCCGAAAGCATTTGTTGTGCTCAAAGCGCACGACAAGGCCGGCGATGCGCTGGCGCGCACGTTGCAGGAGCACGTGAAGGCGAAGCTCGCACCGTTCAAGTATCCGCGCTGGATCGAATTCCGCAAGGATTTGCCGAAGACGGCCACCGGCAAGATCCAGCGCTTCAAGTTGCGCGCGGAAGGTCAGGGGAGTGGCTGAAATTTAGTCTTATTAAGCAACAGTGCGATATGCAGTAACCACCTGTGCCAAAATCGAGTCTCAATCGCACAGGCTACTGTCTGAGGTGGTGAATGGCTGCCCAGAAGAT
>JBAUHH010000275.1:0-2623 GCA_049680165.1 Pseudolabrys sp. | reverse complement strand
GCCTCGCCATCGCTCTGTCGCCTGGCACCGAGGGGCAAGTGCGGCCGCGCTCCGGGCTCGCCGCCAAGCACGGGCTCACCGTGCTCAACGCCCCCGGCACCATCGACGCCGATTACCGCGGCGAGGTGCAGGTGCTGCTGATCAATCTCGGACCCGAGCCGGTCACGCTCGCGCGCGGCACCCGCATCGCGCAGCTCATCGTTGCGCCCGTCGTCCGTGCCGCCTTGCGTGAGGTCAAGAGCCTCGACGAAACCCCGCGTGGCGCAGGCGGTTTCGGCTCGACCGGGCGCTGACCCGCAATGTAATTACATGTGAAACCGACTGGACGAACCACTTGCAGTAGCATACTACCGCTTGCTGCTGCTGGGTCGGGTTTCAGTCATGCCGTTACTGTCCCGCAAGGGCACGTTGGCCATCGCCGCTGTCATCGACATTGCCATCAATGTCCGTGGCCGCCCGGTATCCGCCAAGATTCTCGCCGCGCGCCACAAGCTCCCGCCCCGCCATCTCGAGCCGGTGCTGCAGGCGCTGGTGCATGACGGCATCCTCAAAGGCATTCGCGGACCCCACGGCGGCTACGAGCTCGCCCGCGAAAGCCGCCTCATCACCGCCGAGGAAATCCTGCGCGCGGCCGGACAGGCCGACGACGAGGACAAGATCTCGCTGCCGAATTCGGCGCTGGTCAACGACGTGGTGCGGCCGGCTTTGTCGGCGGCCGAGCGCGCGCTCTCGACCGCGCTGGCGCTGATCACCATCGACGACATGGCGCGAAAGGCCGCGTCGTTGAAATTGGCGCGCGATTAAGGGCTTGCGGTCTTCACGTTCACGATCTGGACTCTTTCGGCGGGAGTCCCCGTGGGGGTAAAGTCCAGCGATTCGCGGGTGGTGTGGCGGACGCCGCCCGAATCCTGGGGCAAGCCTGAATGCCGGAGACGATCCGGACGGCGAACGAGAGGCTGCGTTCTCGTCCGAGGCAAGGTCTGATCCTCGCCTCCTGCGTCATCGTAATCCTCTCCATCGCATTGACCGTGCCTGCGCATGCCGCGGGCGTGTTCGCGCTCGCCAACGCCTATCTCACCGCCTTCGCCAATCTCGGCCAGCAGGAGATCGCAGGGCTAACGCTCACGCTCGGCCTCTTGTGCTTCGCGGTGCTCACCGCCATCACACTGCTGCGCACGCGCGTGCGAGCCGCGCGCATCGAGGCCGCCGCGCATGACGAGAGCATCGCGCTCAGGGCCGACGTCGACCGGCTCAAGGCGCTGCTGATGTCGGAGCCGCAAATCCTGGTGTCGTGGGGCGCCGCCGACAGCGAGCCGGAGATCGTCGGCGACACCGGCCTGATCGCGCCCGGCACCGTGCCGCAGCGCGTGCTCGCCTTCGGCACCTGGCTCGAGCCCGTCGCCGCGCAAAAAATGGAGCACGCAGTCGAAACCCTGCGCGACGAGGGCCACGGCTTCGTCACCACCGTGGTCACCATTTCCGGCGCGCCGATCGAGGCGGAAGGCCGCGCCATTGGCGGCCGCGCCGTGCTGCGCCTGCGCGACGTCAGCGGCATCAAGCGCGAGCACGCCGACCTCGCCGACCGCTACGACCGCCTCAACCGCGAAGTCGAGACCTTGCGCGCGCTGATCGACGCGCTGCCGTCGCCGGTGTGGGTGCGCGACGACGTCGGCAATCTGGTGGTCGTGAACGAGGCTTACGCGCGCGCGGTGGAAGCGAGCGAGCCGGGCGATGCGGTCGAGCGCGGCGCCGAATTGCTCGGGCGCGTCGCGCGCGAGGAGCTATTGCGCGCGCACGCCGCCGGCAAGCTTTACGCGAGCCGGCAGCCGGCGATCGTCGCGGGCCAGCGCAAGACTTTCGACGTCGTGGATGCGCCGAGCGAACACGGCAGCGCCGGCATCGCCATCGACGTGACCGAAATTGAAACGTTGCGCGGCAATCTCGCCGGCATGGTGGAAGCGCACCGCCGCGTTCTCGACCAGCTCGCGACCGGCGTCGCCATCTTCGCCACCGACCAGAAGCTTACCTTCTACAACACCGCGTTCCGCGCCCTATGGGATCTCGAAGCCGCCTTCCTCGACCAGTCGCCAACCGACGGCGCCGTACTCGACAAATTGCGCGCCGCCCGCAAGCTGCCCGAGGAGCAGGACTTCCGGCAATGGAAGAGCGAGCTGCACGAGGCCTATCGCACGGTTGAGCCGAAGGAACACATGTGGCACCTGCCCGACGGCCGCGCTTTGCGCGTCGTCACCACGCCCAATCCGGAAGGCGGCGTCACGTATCTCTTCCACGACGTCACCGAGCGGCTCGACATGCACCGCCGCTTCGAGGCGCTGATCAAGGTGCAGAGCGAAACGCTCGACCACCTCGCCGAGGCGGTCGCGGTGTTCGCGAGCGACGGCCGCATCGGGCTGTTCAATCCGGCGTTCGCATCGATGTGGAAGCTTCAGCCCGAGGCGCTCGAGCAGCGCCCGCATGTCCAGCAGGACACCGCCTGGTGCCAGGCGCTGCACGACGACAACGCGGTGTGGCGCGGCCTGCGCGCGGCCGACACCGCGATCGACGGCCGCGAGCCGACCGTCGGCCGCATCGAGCGGCGCGACGGCGTGACGATCGACTGCAC
>JBAUHH010000274.1:0-4975 GCA_049680165.1 Pseudolabrys sp. | reverse complement strand
CCCGAGGGGAGAGGTGAAGCGAGCGCTGAACTTCTGATTCAATCAAACGAAATCATGCTCTAAAATGGCGCACGAAAGCAGGGGAACCGTGGCGACAAACGAAACGCAAACCTGGCACGAGATCATCCTCGGCGCGCTCAAGGATAACGACGTGCGCCTCGTCACCTATGTGCCCGACCGCGTGCTCACGCCGCTGATCGCCGCCATCGGCAAGGATCCTTTCTTCACGATGTTCGCGACTACGCGCGAGGAAGAAGCGCTCGGCGTCGTCACCGGCGCATGGATGGGCGGCATGCGCGGCGCGGTGCTGATGCAGACCAGCGGCTTTGCCACGATCGCCAACGCGCTCGCCTCGCTGGTGGTGCCGGCACAAATCCCGGCGCTGCTGTTCGTGTCGGAGCGCGGCACGCTCGGCGAATTCAATCTCGGCCAGTCGCTGGTCGCGCGCACCATGCGGCCGGTGCTCGACTCGCTCGCGATGACGCATCACACCATCACGCGCATCGACGAGCTCGGCTTTGTCGTGGACCGCTCGATCAAGCAGGCGGTGCAGACGCAGGCGCCGGTCACTTTCATCCTGTCGCCGCTGCTCACCGGCGGCAAAGTGTTCAAGAGTTAGCCATGGCCACGACCTCGCACAACGCCAAGGTGATGAACCGCTTCGAGTTGACCAAGCGGCTGGTCGGCCAGCTCCGGCACGACGAGGCCGTGATCGGCGGCATCGGCAACACCAATTTTGATCTGTGGTCGGCTGGCCAGCGTCCGCAGAACTACTACATGCTCGGCAGCATGGGGCTCGCGATTCCGATCGCGCTCGGCGTCGCCATCGCGCAGCCGAAGCGGCACGTAATCGCGCTCGAGGGCGACGGCTCGCTGCTGATGCAGCTCGGCTGCCTTTCGACCGTCGCTACCTTGCAGCAAAAAAATCTCACCATGGTGGTGATGGACAACGCCAGCTACCAGATCACTGGTTCGCAGCCGACCGCGACCGCACAGGCCGCCGATCTCGTCGCGATTGCGCGCGCGTCGGGGATCGCCAAGGCGGCGTGGGCGACGGACGAAGAGGAATTCGACCGGCTGCTCGCCGCGGCGCTCGCCGACGGCGGGCCGACAGTGATTGCCGCGCGCATCGATCAGAAGCCGGGCGTCGGCACGACCGATCGCGATCCGGTGCAGATCCGCGAGCGCTTCATGCGCGGGCTTGGCGTGCGGAAGTAGCTACGCGACGTGCAATTTCGTGCCGCCGCGGTGGTGGCGCACGCGATCTTCATCGACATCGATGCCGAGGCCGGGCCGGTCGAGCGCATTGGCGAAGCCGCGATCCATCTTTACGGGCTGGGCCGTCACATCCTGCGCCAAACTCAAGTTCGTCAGCGTCAGCCCCCAGGCGATGCCGGGGATCACCGACGCCACATGCAGCACGGCCGCACAGGCGACGCTCGACTCGCCGGTCTTGCAGGAAACGTTGACGCTCATGCCGAGCCGGTCGCACAGCCAGCCGGCTTCGACCATGGCGCGGATGCCGCCGAGCTTGATGGCTTTCAGCCCGACGCCGCGCGCGGCCTTTTGGTCGTGGTGGCGCTGAATGTCGCTTATCGCGTGAATGCCTTCGTCAGCCGCGACTGCGATGCTGCTTGTCGCGGCGACCTTTGCCATGCCGGCAAGATCGTCGGAAACGACCGGCTGCTCGAAGAAATCGAGTCCAGCGCCATCGACTGCGCGCACGAAGGCAATCGCGCCATCGACATCGAAGCCTTGATTGGCGTCGGCGGAGATCACATTGCCGGCGCCGAGCACCTTGCAGACCTCGCGCGTGCGTTTCGCGTCGGCCGCCGGCGTATCGACGCCGACCTTGATCTTGAAGATGGTGTAGCCCGCCGCTTTCTTCTTCGCCGCGTCGCGCAGGTCGCCATCGAGATCGCCGCCGCCGATGACGCCGAGCAGCGGAATGCGGCTGCGCTTCTTGTCGCCGAGCAATGCGTGTACTGGCTTGCCGCTCGCCTTGCCGACGAGATCGAGCAGCGCGATTTCGACCGCCGCCTTGGCGCCGTGATTGCCGTACATGCGGCCGTCCATCGCCGCATGCGCGCCGTCGAGATCGGCCGGATCGCGGCCTTCGAGCGCCGAGATCATGTGATGCACGGCGGCCATCATGCTCGCGACCGTCTCGCCGGTCATGGTCGGCGCGGACGCAGCCTCACCCCAGCCGACGACGCCGGTGTCGCTCTGGATGCGCAGCAACATGTTGTCGGCGACGCGCACTTCCTCGCCCGCCATGATGACGGGCTTCACCATCGGCAGGCTGATCGCGATCGGCTCGATGGTTTTTATCTTCATCGCGCAGTGCCCGTTAGTTCGTTGCGATGGTTCGCCTCGTCTCCGTTCGCCCCCGCGAAAGCGGCGACCCAGCGCAAAACTGGATTCCCGCTTGCGCGGGAATGAGCGGAGAAAAAGGCGCCTTAATTCCAGATGTCGTCACTCTACATCTTCTGGATGCCGGCCTGCTCGATGATGGCCTTGAACATGCCGATCTCCTTCTGCACGCGCGTCCACGCAGCATCGGCGCCTTTCGGCCGCACCAGGAAGCCGGCCTTGAACAACTTGTCCTTCATTTCCTGTGTCTGGAGAACTTTGAGCGTTTCCTTCTCTACCCACTTCACGGCTTCGGGCGGCGTCTTCGCCGGCGCAAGAAACACCGTGTCGGTCGCGAACACGAAATCCTTGTAGCCGGCCTCTTCCATGGTCGGCACGCCAGGCATTTCCGGCCAGCGCGCGTCGCCGGTCACGGCAAGACAGCGCAGCGTGCCCGCCTTGATGTGCGGCGCAGCCGGCGGCAGCGAGCCGGAGCTCAATTGCACCGTCTTGCTCAGCAGCGCTTGCAGCGCGTCGCCGCCACCCTTGAACACTACGCCCTGCATCTTCTGGAGGTGCTCGCGGATTTTCAGCACCTCGGCCTGGATCTGCGGCGTGGTGCCGATCGGCGGCGTCGAAACGTTGTATTTTTCCGGATTGGCTTTCGCGAGCGCGACGAATTCGTGAATGGTCTTCGCCGGCAATTCGGAGCGCACCACGAAGGTGTTGGGCGAGGTCGCGAGCTCGCTGACGCCGACAAAATCCTTGTGCGGATCGTAGGGCAGCGTTTTATAAAGCCCGGCGTTCACCGAGTAGGCGTTGGTGGCGAGCAGGATGGTGTAGCCGTCCGCGTCCGAATGCGCGGCATAACCCATGCCGATATTGCCGCCCGCGCCGCCGCGGTTTTCGACCACGAAAGTCTTGCCGGTGGACTGCTGGAGCGCGGCCGCCATCATGCGCGCGACGAGGTCGGAGGGGCCGCCTGGCGTGTTGGCGACGACGATCTTGACGGCGCGGTCCGGATAGTCGGCGAGCGCCGAACCGATGCGCAGGAAGCTCGGGGCCGCGATGCCCGCGGCAATGACGGCTGCGGTTCTGATGACCTGACGGCGCGACGGCGTGGCGCCTGTGATGCGCGATTTCTTCATGATGTCCTCCCGAAACGCGGTTTTTTCTCGTTGAGCGAGCCGGGAGGGTACGCAATTGCCATGGGGCGGGCAATCGCCCCCAGCCGATTCAGGCGCGTTCTAGCTCCATTTGGCGCGCATTTTCAACGCTGTGAAAGACTGCGTTGCGTCGCTGGCGACCTTTTCGTAGTCGAGGCCGGTGAAGCGGCCCTGCCGGTAGAGGATGCGGCCGTCGACCACGGCCGTATCGACGTCCGAAGGCTGGGCAAGCTGAACCAGCGCGTCATAGGGATCGCCAATCGTCGCGATGTGCGGTCCACCGGTGCGCACCAGAATCAGGTCGGCGCGCTTGCCGGGCGTGAGCGAGCCGGTGAGATGGTCGAAGCCGAGATCGCGCGCGCCGTCGATGGTGGCGAGCTCGACCAATCGCTTGGTGGTCAGCTTGAACTTGCCGCCGGTGCGATGCTTGTTGATGGTTTGAAGCATGTGCATGCAGGCAAAACAGTCGCAGCGCTCCGCCGTCACGTTGTCGATCGACATGCTTACAAGCACGCCCTTCTGCATCAGCTCGATGAACTGCATCTCGCCCGACCGCCCCGACTCGCCCAAAGGTGAGGTGCTGTAGTGCGTGCCGTGCTTGGCGAGCGTGTCGAAGTCCTTCTCGACCAGGTTCAGCGGATGGACGAGCTGCACGTCCTTGCCGAGCAGGTTCGCGCCGTCGAGGAGCTGGATCGAGGCGCTGCCGTTGGTGTGCAGCGTGATCGGCAAGCCGATTTCGCGCACGCGGTTCCATTCTTTCGTCGCCATCTCGGCATTGACCGCGCCGCGCGCGGTATTGTTGCCGTCGATGTTGCGCGAGCACATACCCATCGTGAGCATGTCGTCCGTGCCGATGTCGCGCTTCAGCCGCGCCATGTCAGCCAGGTCCATCGGCTTGTCGTTCGGCATTCCGAGCGCGGGGCCATAGGCGAAGCGTCCGCGCAGGCCGCTGTCGCGCATCGCCCTTACTTCGGCATCGGCGTGCGCGGGGCTGCGCACGTTGTGCGCCCAGTTGTGCGTCGTGGTGACGCCCGCGCTCAGGGCCTCCGCGAGGCCGAGCCGCACGCTGCGGTAGCTGTCCTCCGGCATGTAGTGCAAACCCAGCGCAGCGGTTACCGGGAAATACGTGTGCTTGGGATCGTCCGCGCGCATGGCCGGACGCAGGAACGTCGTCCAGTGATGCCAGTGGGTATCGACGAAGCCGGGCATGCAAATCATGCCCTTGCCGTCGATCACTTGGGCGCCCGGCGCATTCACATTGACGCCGACCGCGACGATGGCGCCGTCGCGCACGTGCACGTCGCCGCTCGGCAGATCGCCGATTGCCGCATCCATCGACAGCACATGCGCGCCGCGCACCACGAACTCGCCACGCGCGGGCAGCGAGGCGGGCGGCGATGATTGCGCGAAGGCCCGGCTCGGCAAGAGATTGGCGGCGGCAAGCGCCGTCGTCGCGG
>JBAUHH010000273.1:0-2916 GCA_049680165.1 Pseudolabrys sp. | reverse complement strand
GTTTAGCGGCTATCGCAGCGGAATGACGCCCGTTGACGAGATTGGCGCGCCTTCGATCCACGTGCGATCGAGCCCCGACTGCTACACATTGGACGCCACGCTGGAGTTGGATCGCCTATCGGACTTGCCCCGCAAGGCGTTGTGGCGTCTCGGCCTGACGGCGGTGATCGAAGATACGAGCGGCCGCAAATCGTATTGGGCGCTGGCGCATCCGGCGGGCAAGCCGGACTTCCATCACGCCGACGCTTTCGCGTATGAGTTTTCTCCGGACGGCCCCCCATGAGATTTGGCATCGATCGACTCATCGCCGAGCCCGCGTTGCAAGCGCCGCTTTCGGGCAAGCGCGTGGCGTTGCTTGCGCATCCCGCGTCCGTCACGGAAGACCTGACGCACTCGCTCGACGCACTGGCCGCCAGCGGCGGCATAAAGCTCAGCGCCGCCTTCGGCCCGCAGCATGGCCTGCGCGGCGACAAGCAGGACAACATGATCGAGTCGCCGGACTTCAACGATCCGGTGCACGGTATTCCCGTCTTTAGTCTTTACGGTGAGGTACGAAAGCCGACGGACAGGATGATGGGTGCATTCGACGTTCTCCTCATCGACTTGCAGGATCTCGGTTGCCGTATCTACACGTTCATCACGACGCTGCGCTACATGCTCGAAGCGGCGGCGAAGCACGGCAAGACCGTCTGGGTGCTGGACAGGCCCAATCCCGTGGGGCGGCCCATCGAAGGCTTGGCGCTGCGCGTCGGCTGGGAAAGCTTTGTCGGTGCGGGGCCGCTGCCAATGCGCCATGGGCTTACGCTCGGCGAGTTGGGTTTGTGGTTCGTCGATACGCTCAAGCTCGATGTCGAGTATCGCATCGTCGAGATGCAGGACTGGCGCCCCGATGCCGCGCCCGGGTTCGGCTGGCCGTTGAGCGCGCGCACGTGGATCAATCCTAGTCCAAACGCGCCGAATTTATGGATGGCGCGCGCCTACGCCGGGACGGTGATGCTCGAAGGCACGACGCTCTCGGAAGGGCGCGGCACGACGCGGCCGCTCGAACTGTTCGGCGCTCTCGATATCGATGCGCGAACGGTCATGAAGAAAATGAAAGACCTTGCACCACAATGGCTCGACGGTTGCCGTCTGCGCGAGTGCTGGTTCGAACCCACGTTTCACAAGCATGCGGGCAAGCTTTGCCACGGCGTGCAGATACATACGGAAGGTCCTGTTTACGATCACACGGCGTTCAAGCCGTGGCGCATCCAGGCGCTCGCCTTCAAGGCGATCCGTCGCTTGTACCCGGACTACCCGCTGTGGCGCGATTTTGCCTACGAGTACGAGCACGGCAAGCTCGCCATCGACGTCATCAACGGCAGTCCGTTGTTGCGCGAATGGGTGGAAGATGCATCGGCATCGCCGCAGGACCTCGATGCGTTGACGCTACCGGATGAGAAAGCCTGGGCGAGCGAGCGCCATCCCTATTTACGCTACTGATTCTGCCGATCGCCGTTCACGTCATCGGCGCTGCCGTCGACCCAGGTCGTGACTACCGCAAGCTCTTCCGTTAGAGCGACGAAATCGGCGCGCGCACCTGCAACGAGCGCTCCGCGTTCGTTGTCCAGGCCGAGAAATTGCGCGGGCGTCAATGAAGCGGCGCGCAGCGCGTCGTCCAGCGACAGCTGCGCCAGCCTGACCGCATTGCGCACCGCCGAGGCCATGTCGAGATGTGCGCCGGCCAGCGTGCCCGCTTCCGTCGTCAGCCGCCCGCCGGTGAGCTTGATGGTCCGGCCACCCAGTTCGAAACGATCTAACGTTATGCCGACCGTCGGCATGGCATCGGTGACCAGGGCGATCCGGCCTGAGCCTTTCGCGGCAAATGCGGCGCGGACCGAAACGGGATCGACGTGGATTCCGTCGACGATGAGACCCGCGGTCAGCCGTTGCTCCGCCAGCGCCGCGCCGACGATCCCCGGCGCGCGCGCGCTCAGGGGTGGCATTGCATTGAACAGATGCGTCACGCCGGTTGCGCCATCTGCAACGGCCTGCATCACCACGGCGGCGGGCGCCTCGCTGTGCCCGATCGAAATCCGGACACCCGCGGAGGCCAAGGTCCGGATAAAGCCGGCCGGAACGCATTCGGGTGCGAGCGTAACCAATGACCTGCCGGCGTCGGCGAGCTCGCATAGTTCCTCGAGGTCGCGCGAATTCGGCTTCGCGATCCGGTCGGGCCGGTGAACGCCCGGCCGCTGCGGACTTATGAAGGGGCCTTCAAGGTGCAAGCCGAGAATTCCGTCCCGGCCGGCAGTCGAACGGGACGCCGCAATAGCGGCGCGCATCTGCTCGCGCGTATCGCTGATGAGGGTCGGAAGGCAGGCCGTGGTGCCGTAGCGACGGTGTGCTCGCGCAATGGCGCGCATGCCGTCGGCTGTCGGCCGATCGTTGAGCAGGACGCCGCCGCCGCCATTGACCTGCAAATCGATGAAACCGGGAGCAAGGAAGACGCCCGCCGGGAGCCGCGTCTGCGGCCAATCGGCGGAAGCCTCGCCCCCCGATCCGATTCCAGCAATGCGGCCATCCCGGACCAGCACGGCGGCTTCGGAATGCCAACGGTGGCCGTCAAAAATACGGTCCGCCAGGATGGCCTGACCGCCGGAATTTGAACGACTAGTTCGGCTTAAGCTCATCCGTGTCCACAGAGGCTGGATTGGTGGCGCAGCAAATCCAATCTAAGTTAAAAGACGCTGAATACACAGAGCATCATCCGCCGAGGCCAATGCCGTTCGCCGACAGGCACGCCGGGCGACAGAAGAGAAAGAGCATGGACCGTTTGGTCATTCGCGGCGGCAAGCGCATCGAAGGCTCGGTGCAGGTGCGCGGCGCGAAGAACGCCGCTCTGCCGCAGATCGCCGCCGCGCTGCTCAGCGCCGA
>JBAUHH010000272.1:0-4371 GCA_049680165.1 Pseudolabrys sp. | reverse complement strand
TGTCCGACGCGCAGAAGGTGCAGGCCGGCGCCGGACCGGACGTGGTGCGGCTGTCGATCGGGCTTGAGGACAAGGAAGACATCATCGCCGACCTCGAGCAGGCGTTGGCCAGTTAGGTATCCCGCCCCGATCGCAACAAAGAGAGCGGACGGTCGCTGCGCGGCCGTCCATTGATTTTCCGCGCGGCGGGCACACATGATTTGATATTCGGATTTGCAGGGGTCGAGGGGTGTGTCCTTTCAAGGAGCGCACTTCTATGCCGCTGAACGTCGCCCAGAAGCTGGTTACAGCCCACCTCGCCGACGGATCCCTGCGTGCCGGCACACCGATCTCGCTGAAGATCGACCAGACCCTCACCCAGGATGCCACCGGCACCTTGGTCATGCTCGCGCTGGAAGCAATCGATCTCGACCGCGTGTCCACTGAGGTCAGCGTGCAGTATGTCGATCACAATCTGTTGCAGATCGACAATCTCAATGCCGACGACCACCTTTTCCTCGAAAGTGCCTGTCGCCGTTTCGGCGTGTGGTACTCGCCGCCGGGCAACGGTATCAGCCATGTTGTGCACATGCAGCACTTCGGCAAGCCCGGCAAGTCACTACTGGGCTCGGACAGCCATACGCCCGCCGCCGGCGCTCTCGGCATGCTGGCGATCGGGGCTGGCGGGCTCGATGTTGCACTGGCGATGACGGGGGAACCATTCCCGACGACCATGCCTTCAATCCTCGGCGTGCGGCTCAAAGGCGCACTCCCCGATTGGGTCAGTGCCAAGGACGTCATTCTGGAAATGCTGCGGCGGCGCGGCGTTTCCGGTGGGGTCGGCAAGATCATCGAATATTTTGGCCCCGGGCTTAGCTCTCTGCGCGCCATGGATCGGCACGTGATCGCCAATATGGGCGCGGAATTGGGCGCGACCACCACGGTCTTTCCTTCCGATGAGGAAACGCAACGTTTCTTGCGGGCCCAAGGCCGCGCCGAGGATTGGCGCGAGATCACCGCCGACGCCGGCGCCCGCTACGACGAAGAAGACGAAATTGACCTGTCCACGCTCGAGCCGCTGGTCGCCACACCGTCAAGCCCCGGTAACGTCGTCAAAGTCGCCGACATCGCCGGCATGGATATCTATCAAGCCTACATCGGATCGTCGGCCAATCCGGGCTGGCGCGACTTTGCCATTGCTGGCGAGATTGTCCGCGGCAAGACCATCCCATCCACCGTGTCATTCGACGTCAACCCGACCTCGCGGCAAATACTGGAGACGCTGATTGCCGACGGCCGGCTCGGCGCGTTGGTCGCCGCCGGCGCGCGCATCCATCAAACCGGGTGCAACGGCTGCATCGGCATGGGTCAGGCGCCCGCGATCGGGCGCAACTCGCTGCGGACGGTGCCACGCAATTTTCCCGGCCGCTCCGGTGCGCACGAGGACTCGGTGTTTCTTTGCTCGCCGGAAACTGCCGCCGCCTCGGCATTGTCCGGCCGTATCACCGATCCGCGGTCGCTCGACATGCCGTATCCGCGTCTCGCCGCGCCCGAGCCCGCGCCGGCCAAGGTCGAATTGATCGAGCCGCCGCAACAAACGACAGACCGGATCGAGCTCGTGAAAGGCCCGAACATCCACTCGTTGCCTGAGTTCGATCCGCTTCCCGATACGCTCGCGCTGCCGCTGTTGCTGAAAATGGATGATGATGTTTCTACCGACGAAATCCTTCCCGCCGGTGCCAAGGTCCTGCCCTATCGCTCGAACATTCAGAAGATTGAAGACTTCGCCTTCGAACGCATCGATTCGAGCTACCCGAAACGCGCGCGCGAACTGCGGGAAAAGAGCGGACACGCGGTCGTCGCCGGCCGCAATTACGGCCAAGGCTCGTCGCGTGAGCATGCGGCGGTCGCGCCGCGCGATCTGGGATTGCGGGTCGTGCTGGCGAAGAGCTTCGCCCGCATCCACCGACAGAATCTCATTAATTACGGAATCTTGCCGCTCGTCTTTGTCCAGGCCGGGGATTACGACCGGCTGCGCCAGGGAGACGTCCTGCATCTGCGCGATATGCATCGCGCGCTGAAGAGCGACACGGACATGACGCTCGAGTGCAACGGCCCAATCGGCGTCAGGCACGGTCTCACCGACAAGCAGGCAGATGTGATCCTCGCCGGCGGCCTGATCAATTGGCGGCGAAACCAGCACTCGTCGCCTCCAGTACCGAGGAAGACGGCAATGCGGGGCCGCTAGTCTTTCTTCAGTGTCTTCGCGACGTAATCCTTGATGTAGCCGAGCGTGTCCGGCGCGGCCCAGATACCGGTTGCCGCTTCGTCGGCGGCCTTGCCGGCCCGCACGCTATCCGCGACCGGTTGACGGATCTGCCGCTTGCTCTGCGCAAATGCCGCCGGCGAAAGTCGTGCGTAGCTTTGCGCAACCTCCAGCGCCCGCGTCATCAGCGCCTGCGGCTCGACGACCTCGTCCACCCAGCCTTTCCTGAGCGCCTCGTCCGACGGATAGGTCGCCGCGCCCAGAATGAATTCGTTGAGATAGCGCGGCGGCACCGCGAAGCGCACCGCCTCGAACGCCATCGCGGGAAACGGCACGCCGACCTGCAACTCGGTGACGCCGATGCGGCCGCCCTCTTGCGCCATGATGCGCCGGTCAGCGCAGCAGGCGAGCACGGCGCCGCCGGCAATCGCGTGGCCGTTGACCGCGGCGATAACAGGCTTCGAATGGAAGAACACCGCCTCGTAAAGCCGGTGCAGCGCCGGCAAAAATTCCCGCACATAGGCCGCGCCGCCCGCGCTCAGGCGCACCAGGTCGACGCCGGCGGAAAACATCCTGCCCTGCCCGGTCACCACCACGCCGCGCGCGTCCGATTTCTCCAGCTCCTTGAATTTCCGCGCGATGGCGTCGCAGAACTCGGTATCGAGCGTATTGGCCTTGCCGTGCGCAAGCGCAACCACGGCGGTGCCGTCCACGCTCTTGACCTCGATCATTGCCGTGCTCCTTTTGCCGCCTGCGGCATTGGCGCCGGGATCCGTGTTTCGGCGCGATGGCGCAGACGCTCGGCGTGCACCACCGCGATGGTCAGCACCACGATCGCCATCGCCTGATGCGTCATCGCCAGATCGAGCGGCACCACGAAAACAAGCGTCAGCACGCCGAGCGTCGCCTGCACCGTCACCGCGAGCCAGAGCAGCGCAGCGCTGCTGCCCTGCTGCCGCGCCTGCCGTGCAGCGATCGCATGTAATCCGGCCAGCACCCAGATCGTATAAGCGAGCATGCGGTGATCGAACTGCACCGTAAGCACGTTCTCGAACAGATTGCGCCACCACGGCGTCTGCGCCCACAGGCTGCCGAGCGGCGGAATAAGCCCACCGTCGATGTCGGGCCATGTATTGTAGATCATGCCGGCATTGGTGCCGGCGACCAGCGCGCCAAGATAGATCTGCGCCAGCACGAGCCCGGCGATAAGCAACGCGCCGTTACGCACGCGCGCGTTCGACGCGACCGGCGGCCGCGGCAGGATTTGCTGCGACGTCCACACAATGGCGGAATAGATGAGACAGGCGAGCGTCAGATGAAATGCCAGCCGGTATTGCGAGACCGCAACGCCGGCGGCAAGTCCTGACGACACCATCCACCAGCCGACCGCGCCCTGAAATGCGCCGAGCGCAAAAATCAGCCAGAGCCGCATCTGCGTCGGGCGCGGGATCCATCCGCGCCAGAGAAAGAATAAAAACGGCAGCAGGAACGCCGCGCCGATCAGCCGCGCCAGCACGCGGTGCGTCCATTCCCACCAGTAGATCACCTTGAACTGATCGAGGCTCATGCCGCGGTTAAGCTCGCGGTATTGCGGGATCGCCTGATACTTCGTGAATTCGTCCTGCCACGCGCCTTGCGTGAGCGGCGGCAACACGCCGGTGACGGGCTTCCACTCCACGATCGAAAGCCCGGACTCGGTGAGCCGCGTCGCGCCACCGACGATCAGCGTCAGGAACAATATTGCCGCCACCGCCAGCAGCCACAGCCGCACGGCGCGCGCGTGCTTGTCAGAGACGGAAAGCGGCTGAGAGGACATGAAATCGATCGCGACGTTATGCTTGCCGGGGACGGCGCGGACCATATAGTCCTCGACGCGAGCCCGCAATTCGCATTAGGTCGCGACCAATGACCATCCGCACGCGCAAGCTGATCGGCACATTCGGCCTGCTCGCCCTCGCCATCGTGTGGGCGCTCTTTGCCATGGCGCTGGCGCAATCGGTGCTGACCAACATCAACGGCTTCGTGGCCGCGATCTACTACGTGGTCGCGGGGCTTGGCTGGGTTTTGCCGGCGATGCCGCTGGTGCGCTGGATGTCGCGGCCCGACGCGCCTAAGCCGCGTTGACG
>JBAUHH010000271.1:0-2220 GCA_049680165.1 Pseudolabrys sp. | reverse complement strand
CCATCAGCGACGAGATCGCGAAGATGTACAAAACGCCGACATTGATATTGGAGATCACCCAGCCGGTATTGACCGGGATCACCGCCCAGGCGGCGAGCGCCAGCACGCAGGTGACCAGCGGCGCCAGCAGGAACACGCCCTTGTTGGCGCCCGCCGGGATCACCGGCTCCTTGAGCACGAATTTCAGCAAATCCGCGAAAGACTGGAACAGGCCCCAGGGCCCGACCACGTTCGGCCCGCGCCGCATCTGCACCGCCGCCCAGATCTTGCGGTCGGCCAGCAGCACATAGGCGATTGCGACCAGCAGGATCACCAGCATCAGCAGCGATTGCGCCACCATGACGATCAGCGGCCAGACATACGCGGTGAAGAATTCGGCCATGCGCCCTACTCCGCCGCCGTCTTGGCCGCGCTATGCGCGAGCGCCGAGCATTCCGCCATGGTGGCGGATGCGCGCGTGATGGGATTGGTGAGATAGAAGTCGGCGATGGCGGAGCGCAGCGGCGCCTTGCCGGCATTGCCGCCGAGCTTGGCCAGCTTGCCGATATCGGTCGTCTCGCCGGCGGTGATCTGATCGAGCCGCATCATGTGCGGGTGCGCGGCAAACAGTGCCTGCCGCAAAGCGCTGAGCGAGTCATAGGGCAGCTTGTGCCCGAGCACGTCCGAGAGAGCGCGCAGGATCGCCCACTCCTCGCGCGCATCGCCGGGTGGGAAAGCCGCGCGCTTGGCCATCTGCACTCGGCCCTCGGTGTTGACGTAGATGCCGGATTTTTCCGGATAGGCGGCGCCCGGCAGGATCACGTCGGCGCGGTGCGCGCCGCGGTCGCCGTGCGTGCCGATATAGATGACGTAGGGTCCCGGCTGCACCGAAACCTCATCCGCGCCCAGCAGGAACAGCACGTCGAGATCGCCAGCCGACATTTCTTTTGCAGTCTGCCCGCGCGGCCCCGGCACGAAACCGATATCGAGTGCACCGACGCGCGACGCGACTGTCTGCAGCACGGAAAAGCCGTTCCAGCCGTCTTTGATGACGCCGAATTCCTGCGCCGTCTTGGCGGCAAGCGCAGCGATTGCCGCGCCATCCTCGCGCGCCAACGCGCCGGCGCCCAGAATGATGAGCGGCCGCTCGGCTTTCCTGAACGCTTCCGCGAATTTGCTGTCGCCGAGCCCGGCCAGCGTTTCCGCCCCGGCACCGAGAAACTGATAGGAATAAGTGAGGTCGGCCTTCTCGCCGATCAGGGCGACCGGGAAATTGCCGGCGCGCCAGCGCTTGCGGATGCGCGCGTTGAGCACCGCCGCCTCATGCCGCGGATTGGCGCCGATGATGAGCAGCGCGTCGGCCTTCTCGACGCCGGCAAGCGTCGCGTTGAACAGGTAGCTGGCGCGGCCCCATTTCGGATCGATCGCCGCGCCGTCCTGGCGCGCGTCGATGTTGGGGCTGCCGAAGCGCGTCATCAGGTCTTTGAGCGCGAACATGTCCTCAACCGCGCAAAGATCGCCGGCGATCGCGCCGATGCGGTCGCCGGGCACGCGTCTCATCTTGGCGGCGATAGCCGCAAACGCCTCGTTCCACGTCGCCGGACGCAAACGGCCGCCGGTCCGCAGATAAGGTTGGTCGAGCCGCTGCGTGCGCAGGCCGTCGACCACGTGCCGCGTCTTGTCGGAGATCCATTCCTCGTTCACCTCGTCATTGGTGCGCGGCAGGATGCGCATCACCTCGCGCCCGCGCGTGTCGATGCGGATCGCCGAGCCGAGCGCGTCCATCACGTCGATCGATTCCGTCTTGATCAGTTCCCACGGCCGCGCCGCAAACGCGTAAGGTTTCGAGGTGAGCGCGCCGACCGGGCACAGATCGACCACGTTGCCTTGCAGCTCGGACGTCATCGCCTGCTCGAGATAGGTCGTGATCTCCATGTCCTCGCCGCGCCCGATGGCGCCGAGCTCGGGCACGCCGGCGACTTCCGCCGCGAACCGGATGCAGCGCGTGCACTGGATGCAGCGCGTCATGATGGTCTTGACCAGCGGGCCGATATATTTGTCCTCGACCGCGCGCTTGTTTTCCTTGTAGCGGCTCGCGTCCATGCCATAGGCCATGGCCTGGTCCTGCAAGTCGCACTCGCCGCCCTGGTCGCAGATCGGGCAATCGAGCGGATGGTTGATCAGCAGGAATTCCATCACGCCTTCGCGCGCCTTGCGCACCATCGGCGTGCGCGTGTTGAG
>JBAUHH010000270.1:0-1758 GCA_049680165.1 Pseudolabrys sp. | reverse complement strand
CGCCAGTACTTCGAGAAGGACCGCGCGCTGGTGCGCCGCTTCCAGAAGATCGACGTCAACGAGCCGAGCGTACCGGACGCGATCGAGATTCTGCGCGGCCTCAAGCCGTACTTCGAGGAGTACCACAAGCTCAAGTACACCGCCGAAGCCATCAAGGCGGCGGTGGAGCTGTCGTCGCGTTACATCCACGACCGCAAATTACCCGACAAGGCGATCGACGTGATCGACGAGTCGGGCGCGGCGCAGATGCTGCTGCCGGAAAGCCGCCGCAAGAAGACGATCGGCATCAAGGAAATCGAGACGACCATCGCGACCATGGCGCGCATTCCGCCCAAGACCGTCTCCAAGGACGATGCCGAAGTGCTCCAGCATCTTGAGCAGACGCTCAAGACGGTCGTCTATGGGCAGGACAAGGCCATCGTTTCGCTCTCGGCGTCGATCAAGCTGGCGCGCGCCGGCTTGCGCGAGCCGGAAAAGCCTATCGGCTGCTATCTATTCTCCGGCCCGACCGGCGTCGGCAAGACCGAAGTCGCCAAGCAGCTCGCGGCCTCGCTCGGCGTCGAGCTGATCCGCTTCGACATGTCGGAATACATGGAACGGCACACGGTGTCGCGCTTGATCGGCGCGCCTCCCGGCTATGTCGGCTTCGACCAGGGCGGACTACTGACCGACGGCGTCGACCAGCATCCGCATTGCGTGCTGCTGCTCGACGAGATCGAGAAGGCGCATCCCGACCTGTTCAACGTGCTGCTGCAGATCATGGATCATGGCAAGCTCACCGATCACAATGGCAAACAGGTCGACTTCCGCAACGTCATCCTGATCATGACCACCAATGCCGGCGCATCCGAGCTCGCCAAGCAGGCTTACGGCTTCACGCGCAACAAGCGTGAGGGTGACGATCAGGAAGCGATCAATCGCATGTTCGCGCCGGAGTTTCGCAACCGGCTCGACGCCACCATCACCTTCGCGCATCTCTCGCAGGAGATCATCGCCAAGGTCGTTGAGAAGTTCGTGCTTCAGCTCGAAGCGCAACTCGGCGACCGCAACGTGACGATCGAATTGTCGGAAGAGGCGAGTCGTTGGCTGATCGCCAACGGCTACGACGAGCTGATGGGTGCGCGGCCGATGGCGCGCGTGATCCAGGAGCACATCAAGAAGCCGCTCGCCGACGAAGTTCTGTTCGGCCACCTCAAGGGCGGCGGTCATGTGCGTGTGATCGTCGACAAGGACGAGAACGGCCGCGACAAGCTCGGCTTCCAGTACCTCGAAGGGCCGGTGACGCCGAAGCCGGAAAAGCTGCCGGCGACGCCGCGCGCCAAAACGAAGCGCCGCTCGCCGCGCTCCAGGCCGAAAGGCGATGGGAGCAAGCGCGGCTCGGTGCCCAAGGTTCCGCTGGTCAAGGCGTAGCCGCAAAACAATTGAAAGAGCCGAGGCCGGGCCCGTTGCCCGGCCTTCGTATTTTCAGGGACCGCGCATGGCAGGGTCGCGGGCGTCCGCCGTTGCGCGCGCCCGTCCGCTGTGGGACAGGAGAACGGTTCCGATGAGCGCCAATTCCGACACCGCTACGCCTGCAACGTCCGCGTTCTTTGCGGGCGTGAAGTCGGCGGTGACGTCGGTGTTTTTCCTGGTGTTGGCCGGCACCTATATCGGCATAGGCGCGCTCGCCCACGACTTTGGCTTCTCGTCCTGGTGGCTCGCTCTGTCGTCGATCTTCGTGTGGGCCGCGCCCGCGCAGGTGATCCTGATCTCGTCGCT
>JBAUHH010000269.1:0-1718 GCA_049680165.1 Pseudolabrys sp. | reverse complement strand
CCGAATCCTCACCGCAAGCACAAGCTCGATCTCATCGGCGCCGCGCTGATGATGGCGGCGGCGGTGCTGCTGCTGATCGCGCTCTCCTCGGGCGGGCGGCGCTTCGGCTGGATCTCGATTGAGATGGCCGCGCTCACCGGCGGCTCTGCCATCTGCTGGGGCCTGTTCGCGTGGCGGCTCATCGTGGCGCCGGAGCCGTTTTTGCCGCTCACCATTCTCGGCAACGCGGTGGTGCGCTGCGCCGCGCTCGCCGGCGCCTGCATGATGTCGGTGCTGGTCGGCATGACGATTTTCGTGCCGCTTTACTTCGAGGTGGTGATGCACTTGACCGCCGGCGAAAGCGGCCTTGCGCTGATCCCGCTGGTCGGCACCACGCCGCTATCGTCGACGCTCACCGGCCGCATGATGGGCCGCGTCACGCATTACAAGCGCATGCCGCTCCTTGGATTGTCGGTCGCGATCGTCGCGCTCGCCGCGCTCGCGGTTTGGCCGGCCTCGATGCCGTTCGCGCTGGTGCTGGTGCTGCTGGCGGTGATCGGCTCGGGGCTCGGCACCGTGTTCCCGATTTCCACCGTCTGCATGCAGAACGCGGTGCCGCACGCGCAGATGGGCATCGCCACCGGCGCCGCCAATTTCTTCCGGGCGCTGTTCTCGGCGCTGGTGGTGGCGATCCTCGGCGCCATCGTGCTCAGCAATCTCGGCGGCGCCACCGGCATGTCGGTGGAAACGCTGGCGCGCACGGCGTCCGCCGATGCGCTGGCGCACGCCTTCCGCTTCGTGTTCATGGCGGGCGCGCTGGTGCTCGCGTTCGGCATGGCGTTTCTCGTTTCGCTCGAGGAGCGCCCCTTGCGCGGCCCGCGCGCGGAGACGCCGGCCGCGACCGCGCCGACCGCGTCGGCAACGCCAATCCCGTCGGAATAAATTGCAGCCCGCGCAAAATAAAAACCCCGGCGCGAGGCCGGGATTTTTGTTTTCGTGCGCGAATTTTACTCGCAATATTTGCAGGGCGGGAAGTCGCGGCTGTACACCGGCTGCGCCAGGAATTTCGCCTTGTCGTAGTGCCAGAACGTGCTGACTGCCGGATAGGTCTTGATCACCGTGTTCCAGAGCTCGGCCTTGTCGTAGCCGAACATCTTCTTCTTCTCGACCTTCTTGATGTAGATGGTCTGGATCGGGCTTTTGGTCGACGGATCGAGCTCGACCGGCCCGCGCGGCGCGTCGATCTTGATCGACGCCATCGTCTTGATGAACTCGACCGGCCCCGGATACTTGCCGTTGAGCTTCGCCATCGTCTTGTCGATCCAGAGCGCGGCGGCGTAATTCACCTCGGAATAATAGGACGGCACCTTGCCGTACTTGGCGCGGTACTTTTTCACGAAGGCTTCGTTCGCCGGCGTCTCGATCGCGGCCGAGTATTGCAGCGCGGAGACGTCGCCGATCACTTCGTCGCCCATGAAGGGCAGCGCGAATTCGTCATAGCTGGTGCCGCCGCCGACGATCGGCTTCTTGTTGCCGGCCGCGCGCAACTGCTTCGGGAATTGCAGCGACATCGGGCCGACCATCAATGTGAAGATGGCGTCGACGTCATTCTTGAGCGTCGGAATGTAAGGGCCGAAGTCCTTGGTGCCGATCGGCACCCAGACCTTCTGCACGATCTTGCCGCCGCAATCCTCGAAGCCTTTCTGGAAGCCGCCGAGCTGCTCGTAGCCGAAAGCGTA
>JBAUHH010000268.1:0-3219 GCA_049680165.1 Pseudolabrys sp. | reverse complement strand
AGTCACCAAAAAACGCCATCTGACTTACGTCGGATGGACCACCGACATCGCCAGCCGCCTTGCCACGCACAACGCCGGCAAAGGCGCGCGGTCGACGCGCGGGCGCGTGTGGGTGCTGCTGCATTCGGAAAAATTCAGGACCAAGCGCGCGGCCATGAGCCGCGAATGGCATCTGAAGCGCGACCGGAAATTCAGGAAGACGCTGGCGCAAGCGTTGCACCCATCGGCGCAAGCGTAAGACGACTGACGAAAACGCGCTCCGCTATCTTAAGCGGCCTTCCATCACGGCGCGGCACGCCGGACTGAGCTGATCGATATTCTTGTGCAGGCAGTACGTGATGCCGGAGTGGCTGGGGATGTACCACTTGCACAGGCGGTATACGTCCGGCTTGCAGGCCTCGCGCTGGACGGCGGTGCTTTCCTGATTCTGATCCGGGCGCTGGGCATTTTGTTGCTGCGCGTGCAGCACTCCCGGCAGCGACGCCGCCGCGGCAAGAAGGACACGCTGCACTGATCGGATCATCCGCATGCGTTGAATCCTGAGTGCCGAGGACGGCGAAGCGAGCTTATCTCTCTTTCGCGCGCACCTTGCTGGCGGTCGGGCCGGTATCGCCCATCTCCTCGACATACGTGACGTTGTCGCCCCGCCGCATGGAATCGAAATCGCCGCTTAGCACGCTGTTGCGATGGAAATACAGAAGCCCGCCTTCCTTGTTCATCAGGAAGCCAAAATCCTTGTCCGGCGCAAGCTCGGCGACCTGGCCGACGAACTCGTTCGCCGCTTCGTGCCCGCCCTCGGCGGCGTAATCGGTAAGGCCGTCCTTGTATTTGGCAAGGCGGCGCTCGGCGATGCGGAAGGCTTCGTTGATCGCATTGCGCAGCTCGGGCGCCTGGAATTTCCGTTGCAGATGATCGGGCTCGTGCGCGACCACGATGTCCTTGTGGCCGGGCAACGAAATCTCGATGTGCACGACCGGCGGGATGGTCTTGCTGCTGTTCTGGTTGCGCTGATCGACGCGTACGCGACAGGTGGTGATGCGGTCGTAGATATCTTCGAGCCGCGCGATGTGGCCGCGAATGGACTCCTCGGCGGCTTTGGAACCTTCGAGGTTATGGAAGGAAATTTCGGGAGCAATCTGCATGGCTGGCACCGCACTTGCTGCTGTGCGGTGACAACGCGGCGGGTGGCGAATTGGTTTCTGGGAACTCGCGGGCGGCCAAAAGCCCAGGACGGCGGAGAAATCGCTACGCGAACTTGCCGTGGCAGTGCTTGAATTTCTTTCCCGAGCCGCAGGGGCAAAGCTCGTTGCGGCCGACCTTGCCCCAGCTCGCCGGATTTTTCGGATCGCGCGCGGCTTGCGCGCCGTTGCCATTGCCGTTGGCGCCGACCAGCGCGGGCGCGAGCGCCAATTCATCCTCGCCGGTGGCCGGATCGACCTTGTGCGCTTCCATGTAGGGCAGGTTGTTCTGCTCCTCGGACGGCGGCGGCACGATCTCGACGCGCATAAGCTGCGCGGTGACGGCCTCGCGCAGATGCGCCACCATCGCCTCGAACAGGCTGAAAGCTTCCGCCTTGTATTCGTTGAGCGGATCGCGCTGACCGTAGCCGCGCAGGCCGATCACCTGGCGCAGATGCTCGAGCATCACGAGATGCTCGCGCCACAAATGATCCAGCGTTTGCAGCAGGACCGTCTTCTCGACGTAACGCATGACGTCGGGCGTCCACTTGGCCACTTTGCCCGCCATCCATTCGTCGGCGCGCCGCTCGATGCGCTCGCGCACTTCCTCGTCGGCGATGCCTTCTTCCTTGGCCCAGTCTTTCACCGGCAGATCGAGGGTAAGCACCTCGCGCAGCGCGGTGTCGAGGCCGGCGACGTCCCACTGCTCGGGGTAGGCGTTTTCCGGAATGAACTTCGCGACCATGTCGTAGATCACTTCATGGCGCATGTCGGCGATGGTCTCTTCCAGCGCGTTGTCGCGCATGAGCTCGAGCCGCTGCTCGAAGATCACCTTGCGCTGGTCGTTCATCACGTTGTCGAACTTGAGCAGGTTCTTGCGGATGTCGAAGTTGCGCGCTTCGACCTTCTGCTGCGCCTTTTCCAGGGCCTTGTTGATCCAGGGATGGACGATCGCCTCGTTCTCCTTCAGCCCCAGCTTTTGCAGCATGCCGTCGAGCTTGTCGGAGCCGAAAATGCGCATCAGGTCGTCTTCGAGCGACAGAAAGAACTTGGAATGGCCGGGGTCGCCCTGGCGGCCGGAGCGGCCGCGCAACTGGTTGTCGATGCGGCGGCTTTCGTGGCGTTCGGTGCCGAGCACGTAAAGGCCGCCCGCCGCGAGCGCCTTTTCCTTCAGACGTGCGACCTGCGCGCGAATCTCGGAAGCGCGCGGATCCTTTTCACGCGCGGCCCAATCGGTGATGTCGGCGATTTCCTGGCGGATGCGCATGTCGGCATTGCCGCCGAGCTGAATGTCGGTGCCGCGGCCGGCCATGTTTGTGGCGATGGTAATGGCGCCCGGCACGCCGGCCTGTGAGACGATATAGGCTTCCTGCTCGTGGTAGCGGGCATTGAGGATGGCGAAAACCTTGGTCTTGGTGGCGCCGTCGTCGCCGGAATAAAGCGCGGCAAAGGCGTTCGGATCGGTAAAGTCGTGCGACTCCCAGCCGGCCTCGCGCAGCATGTCGGCGAGCTGCTCGGATTTCTCGATCGAGGTGGTGCCGACCAGCACCGGCTGGCCACGCAGCTTGCAGTCCTCGATCAGCGAAATGATCGAGCGGTATTTTTCTTTTGCTGTTCGATAGACCTCGTCGTCGTCATCGATACGCACCAGCGGCATGTTGGTGGGCACTTCGAGGACTTCGAGATTGTAGATGTCGAGGAACTCGTCGGCCTCGGTGAGCGCCGTGCCGGTCATGCCGGCAAGCTTCTCGTACATGCGGAAATAATTCTGGAAGGTGATCGAGGCCAGCGTCTGGTTTTCCGGCTGGATCGGCTGGTGCTCCTTGGCCTCAAGCGCCTGATGCAGGCCTTCCGAATAGCGCCGGCCCGGCATCATGCGGCCGGTGAACTCGTCGATGATGACGACCTCGCCGTTGCGCACGATGTAATCTTTGTCGCGCTGAAACAGCTTGTGCGCGCGCAGCGCCTGGTTGACGTGGTGAACCACCGAGACATTTTCGACGTCGTAAAGCGATTCTCCTTTGAGCTCGTTGGCCGCGCG
>JBAUHH010000267.1:0-27929 GCA_049680165.1 Pseudolabrys sp. | reverse complement strand
CTGGGGCACGCGAAGGACGCTAACGCTGAGTCAGGCCGCGTCCCAGTCGGGCCGGATCATTCCCGAGACATTCTCGAACGCGCCGGGTGAAAGCTCGGCGATCAGTAGCCGCGCCGGATCGACCGGTCCCGGCATCTTCACCTGCCCTTTCGGAATCTTCCTGAAGCCGTGCTTGCCGTAATACGGCTCGTCGCCGACCAGCACCACGAGCTTGTGGCCCTTTGCCTTGGCGTCTTTCAGCGCGCGCGCGATCAGCGCGGTGCCGACGCCACGTTCGCGGAACGGCGGTTCGACCGTGAGCGGGCCAAGCAGCAGAGCCGGCGTCTCGCCGATGCAGATCGGCGTCAGCCGCACCGAGCCGACCAGCAGCGTGCCGATGCGCGCGGTGAACGACAGCGCGAGCGAATGGCCCCGCCCCTCGCGGATACGAAACGCGCTGCGCGCGAAACGGCCGGGCCCGAACGTGCGCTCGTGCAGCCGTTCGATCGCGGGCTCGTCGTCGGCCGTTTCCGGCAGGATGGTCAGTAAAAGCTCGCTCATAACCCCGACGCGCCGGCCCAAAACCCTTGAGATTCAAACATTTCTCGAACCGATGCCGGCCTCGCCACGCCGATTAGCACTTAGGCCGATTCTGGTCCATCGCCGGTGGCCAGACCGGGTCCGGACGTTTACATGATGGCTAACACTGGCGGAGAAGCGACATGGGACTGCTCGTCGACGGCATATGGCAACAGGACGGCGACCGCACCAAAGCCGGCCATTACATCCGCGCCAACGCCGGCTTCCGCAACTGGGTGACGGCCGACGGCGGCGCCGGCCCGTCCGGTGAGGCAGGCTTTCCCGCCGAGGCCAGCCGCTATCATCTTTATGTTTCGCTCGCCTGCCCCTGGGCACACCGCACCATCATCTTCCGCACGCTCAACGGTCTCGAGGACATCGTTTCGATGTCGGTCGTGTCGCCCGACATGCTTAAGGACGGCTGGACCTTCCACAAGGACGAAGGCTCGACCGGCGACGCGGTGAACGGCAAGGACAAATTGTCGGAAATCTATCTGCTCGCCAACCCGCACTATTCCGGCCGCGTCAGCGTGCCGGTGCTGTGGGACAAGAAGCGCAAGACGATCGTCAACAACGAGTCGTCGGAAATCATCCGCATGTTCAATTCGGCGTTCGACGCACTAACGAACGTGCGTACGGATTATTATCCGCCCGCCTTGCGCAAGGAAATTGATGCGGTCAACGACCTCGTCTATCCGAACATCAACAACGGCGTTTACCGCGCGGGCTTCGCGACGACGCAGGAAGCCTACGAGCAAGCCTTCCGCAATCTGTTCGACACGCTCGACGAAATCGAGCAACGGCTGTCGCAGCATCGCTATCTCATCGGCAGCACGCTTACGGAAGCGGACTGGCGGCTGTTCACGACGCTGATGCGGTTCGACGCCGTCTATTACTCGCATTTCAAGTGCAACTGGCGGCACATCTGGGAGTATCCGAACCTGTCGAACTACGCGCGCGATCTTTATCAGCATCCGGGTATCGCCGAGACGGTGAGCCTCGCGCAGATCAAGCGGCACTATTATCACAGCCAGCGCCAAGTGAACCCGACCGGCATCGTTCCGGTAGGCCCGCAGCTCGACTTCGCTGCGCCGCACGATCGCGCGCGCTTCAAGTAGCGCTCACCAGTTTTCGCTGACCGTCGCGCCGTCGAACACTTCGGCGATGCGCGCGCGCGTTCCGCTGGTCGTGCCGTCCGGCAATGCCGCGCGCTCGAAGAACCCGTGCGCGATGATCTCACGCCCCGGCTGCGGCGGCGCGACCTGCCGGAATTCGCGCACGACGAACAGCGCGACGTGATCGCGGCGCGACACTCGCCTGTTGAAATAGACGCCGTGCAATTCTGGCGTGCCGACGATCTCGATATTGCCCTCCTCCTGCACCTCGCGGCGCAGCGCTTCGAGCATGGTCTCGCCGGTCTCCACCCCGCCGCCCGGCAGGTGCCAGCCATCCACATAGGAGTGCTTGATGAGGAAGATGCGGCCCGCCTCGTCGACGATCATGGCGCGCACGCCGAGCGTCGCGGCGCGTGAGAAGCGCCAATAGGTGTGCAGCAGCCGGCGGATCGCTGGCTCGCAGGCGCGGCGGAAGGAATCGAGGGCCATCGCATCTTGATATCCGAATCCGGGCGTTTGCCCGCAATCCCCCCTATGTCAAAACGTCATCGTCTTGTTTAGAATAGCTCTAATATATGACATGAGCCTGAATTTCCGACAGAGGGGCGCTGCGTGAAGCGATTTTCCGATCTGACCGAGCAAGAGGTGCTGGCGCTCGCCATCACCAACGAGGAAGAGGACAGCCGCATCTACCGCGGCTTTGCGGAAGGCCTGCGCGAGCAGTTTCCGTCTTCGGCCAAGGTGTTCGACGAGATGGCCGAGGAAGAAGTGCACCACCGAACCATGCTGTTCGACCTCTACCGGCAGAAATTCGGAGAATACCTGCCGCTGATCCGCCGCCAGGACGTGAAAGGCTTCATCCAGCACAAGGCGTCGCCGATATGGCTGATGCGGCCGCTCGGCCTCGATGCCGCGCGCAAGCACGCCGAGAACATGGAATTCGAAGCCGAGCGCTTCTATCGCAAGGCGGCGGAAACCGCACGCGACGTTTCGGTGCGCAAACTGCTGATCGAACTCGCCGAAGCCGAGGCCGGCCATGAATCGCTGGCGCATAAGCTGACGGAGAAGCTCCTCACCACCGGCGCCCGCGAAAAAGAGGACGCAACATCAAAGCGCGTCTTCATGCTGCAATACGTGCAGCCGGGGCTTGCCGGCCTCATGGATGGCTCGGTCTCGACACTGGCGCCATTGTTTGCTGCGGCCTTCGCTACCCACAATACCTGGGCGACATTTCTGGTCGGCATGGCGGCTTCGGTCGGCGCCGGCATTTCCATGGCGTTCGCGGAGGCACTGTCCGACGACGGCTCGCTCACCGGCCGCGGCTCGCCGGTGATACGCGGCATCGTTACCGGAGGCATGACCGCCATCGGCGGTCTCGGTCACACCCTGCCCTATCTCATCCCGGATTTTCATATCGCGACGGCGGTGTCGATCTTCGTGGTCGCGATCGAGCTTGCCGTCATTTCGTATATTCGCCACCACTATATGGATACGCCGCTGCTGCGGGCCACTTTCCAGGTGGTGGTCGGCGGCGTGCTGGTGTTCGTCGCCGGCATATTGATCGGGAGTTCGTAGCGGGCTACTCCCGCATTGATGTTCACCCTCGCGCATATCTCCGATCCGCATATCGCGCCGCTGCCGCCGCCGCGCCTGAGCGAACTCGCCAACAAGCGCGTCACCGGCTATCTCAACTGGCTGCGCGAGCGTAATCGCGTCCATCGCCGCGAGGTGCTCGACGCCGTCGTCGCCGACATGAAATCCGCCGGCGCCGACCACATCGCGGTCACCGGCGATCTCGCCAATATTTCGCTGCCTGACGAATTCGTGCGCGGGCGCGAATGGCTGGCGACACTGGGCTCGCCGGCCGATGTGACCGTCATCCCCGGTAATCACGACACCTACATACGCACGGCCGCGCACGAGCCGGAGCGGCATTGGGCCGACTATATGCGCGGCGATCGCCCCGACATAAATCCGTTTCCGTTCGTGCGCCGGCGCGGGCCGCTGGCGCTGATCGGCGTTTCGACCGCCGTGCCTACGCCACCGTTCAGCGCGACCGGTTGGCTCGGCAGCGAACAGCTCGCCCGCCTCGGTCCAATGCTCGACGCGCTAAAGGAAGGAAATCTTTTCCGCGTGGTACTGATCCATCATCCGCCGGTGAGCCCGCGCGAACGCGGCAAGCTGCTGCTCGACGCGCCCGATTTCCTGAAGGTGATTGCCGCACACGGCGCCGAACTGATCCTGCACGGCCACGACCACGTTCACATGCTCAACTGGCTCAAAACGCCAAACGGCCGCGTGCCCGCCATCGGTGTACCTTCGGCATCCGCCGCGCCGGGCACGTCGAAAAACGACGCCGCGTACAATCTCTACCGGATCGATGGGTCGCGTGGCGCGTGGACGTGCGAAATGGTTTCGCGCGCGATCGGCCACGACCGCAAGGTTGCCGAAATCAAACGCCTCGATTTGTCCGCTTAACGATGCGCGTTGAGCATCGCGAGCGTGATCAGCGCCGCGATGCCGACGATGATGCCGAACACGAAAACGCGGAACGAACGCCAGCGCCGGTGCCGGCGCTCGAGCTTCGCCATCTGGCGCGCCACCATCTGACTGGAAGCCGGATCGTCGCCGAGCGCGCGCTCGCGCTCGACCAGCCGGCGCGCGACATAATGCGTGACCGCCTCGACAATCTGCGGCACTTCGTATGATTCCGCCAGTACAGTGCGGCCGTAGCGGGTGTCCTGCACGAAACGGTATTGCCGCTTGTCGCGGCCCATCTCCACATGGGCGATGACGTCCACCCACAGGCGGGGCGTATCGCCACGGCTCACGCCGCGGTCGAACAATTCGACACCGCTCGGTATCTCGCCGAACAACGGATCGAGCGCGTCGCTGAGCAATTCAAGACGCGCAAGCTCTGCGTCGCGCAAATCGACCACGACCCCGGACCGCTCGGCCGCCTCGATGCGCGCCTCGCGCACCGCTTCCTTGAGCGGCTGCGGCTCTGCCGCCTTTTCCGCCTCGGCCTTCGCTTTGCGTCCCCACATGGCCTAAAAATAGCAACCGGTGCGGGCCGCGCATAGGGAAAAAGCACGGCTTTTCAACGGGCTTGATGGTTAATTCCCGGGAACCACGCCGTAGGGCCTAGCCCAGCCGAGGCCATCCTCGGTGCGGCCGCGCGGCCGGTATTCGGCGCCGATCCAGCCTTTGTAGCCAAGTCTATCCACGGCCTCGAACACCGCCGGGTAGTTCACCTCGCCCTCGTCCGGCTCGTGCCGCGAGGGCACCGCGCCGCATTGAAGGTGGCCGATCGCTGGCTGATGGCGCTCGAACCGGCGGATCAGATCGCCGCCGACGATCTGCACGTGATAAAAATCGAACTGGATCTTGATATTGGGCTTGCCGGCCTTCTCGATGATATCGGCGGCATGCTCCACCCGGTTGAGAAAATAATTCGGCCGGTCCTGAGCGTTGATCGGCTCGATCAGCAGCGTGATGTTTTTCGCGACGGCCAGGTCGGCGGCACGCGCGAGGTTTGCGATGAATACGCGCTCGGCAGCCGGACGCTGTTCGGGCTCGACCTTGCCGGCAAGGCAATGCACGGCGCTGCCGCCGATCGCGGCGGCGTAGTCGAGCGCCTTGCCGAACAGCATCTCCCAGTCGCGTTCGCGGCCCGGCACCGCGGCGAGCCCGAACTCGCCGCTGCGCTCGCCCGGCGGCGTATTGAGTCCGAGGATCGTGAGCTTGTGCTTCTCGATTTCGGCTTTCACGGCCGAGGCCGGGATGTCATAGGGGAATTGCAGCTCGATCCCCTTGAAACCCGCAGCGGCGGCGGCGCCGATGCGCTCGATCATTGCGCGTTCGGTAAACAGATAGCCGAGATTGGCGGCAAAGCGGGGCATCGACAGTCCCTTGCGCACATGCGTACAACCCGTATTCATTACCCGCCCGCACGCTTCAACGCCATCCTGGAACGAACCATGAGCGCCAACGACGCCTTTCACATCGCCGTCCTGTCCGGTGACGGCATCGGTCCGGAGGTGATGGCGCCGGCGCTCGATGTCCTGCGCCGCGTCGCGGACACGACACCAGGGCTGAAATTCCGCTTCACCAAAGGCGCGGCCGGCGCAAACCATTATCGCGAGACCGGCAAGTCGATGCCGGAGTCCACCATCAAGCTGTGCGAGGAAGCCGACGCGGTTTTTCTCGGCGCCTGCGGGCTGCCGTCCGTCCGCTATCCCGACAACACCGAGATCATGCCGCAGGTCGAGCTACGCTTCATCTTCGACCTCTATGCCGGCCTGCGTCCGTGTCGACTCGTGCCTGGCGCGCCGTCGCCGATCGTCGGGGCTGACAAGAACGGCATCGACCTCGTCGTAATCCGCGAGTCGACGGAAGGCCTGTTCGCCTCGATGGGCAAGGGTGTGGTGACGCACGACGAGGCGCGCGAGACAATGGTAATCACGCGCAAGACGTCGGAGCGCCTGTTCGAGTTCTCGTTCCGCTACGCCGCGCGGCGCAAGGTACGTAACCCGAGCAAGGGCACGCTGACCTGCGTCGACAAGGCCAATGTGTTCAAGGCATTCGCCTGGTTCCGCGGCATGTTCGACGAGGCTGCCAAGCGCCATCCCGGCGTTCACGCCAACCACCTCTACGTCGACGCCTGCTCGGCGATGCTGGTGAAGCGGCCGTGGGATTTCGACGTCATGGTGACGGAGAACATGTTCGGCGACATCCTCTCCGATCTCACCGCCGGCCTGATCGGCGGAATGGGCATGGCGCCGTCCGCCGACATCGGCGATCGTCACGCGGTTTTCCAGCCGTGCCACGGCACCGCGCCCGACATCATGGGCCAGGGCAAGGCCAACCCGACGGCGACGATCCTTTCGGCGGCGCTGATGCTCGATTGGCTCGCGGACAAGCACGAGCACAAACCGGCGGCTGACGCCGCCCTCCGCATCGAGCAAGCGGTCGACAGAGCCTACGCGACGGGAATCATGCCGTTCGATCTCGGCGGCGAGGACGGCACGGCCGCGGTTGCGAGCGCCGTGATGAAGGCGCTGGGCTAGCGGCCTTCCGCACGATGCAGCGGCGGCACCCGTTCGATGTCGTCAAACGAGCGCGTGAATTTTATCAGCAGCTTGATGAACGCGGCGGCTTCCGCCGTGGTGAAGGCTCCCGCGAGTCTGTCGCGCACGCGATCGACCAACGGCGCCGCGCGACGCTGCATGGCCTTTCCGGAAGGCGTGAGACGCAAGACGTGACCGCGGCGGTCGGCGGGATCCGCCGTGCGCACGATCATCCCGCGGTCCTCCAGCAGTTTGACGACCAGCCCGGTCGTTGAGCGGTCGTATCCCAACAGCCGCGCGATGGTGATCTGGTTCAGCTCACCGGCGCGCATCAAAACCGACAGCACCCCGAACTGCGTCGCCGTCATATCGAGGCGCGTGCATTCCTCGATGAACACCGCCTGCGAGATTTGATGCGCGCGCCGGATGAGAAAACCCGGACGCTCGTCCATGCCGCCCATGATGTCGTCGTGCCGCTTACGCAATTTCTTCCTGGCCATTAGGTCCCCCGAGATCGGCAGACGTCTATCTAATTAATTGACAGACGTCTGCCTAAATCCTAGCGTTTCAGCGCGTGGCTCATAAATTGCCGCACTGCAATACAAACTGCGGGGGAAGCAAACAATGCTCGTCATCGACAATCCGACCGTCGAAAAGGTCCTGACGGTTCCCGAGATCCTGGATGCGCTCGAGGGATGCCACCGCGGCCTGTCCAGCGGCGACGCGATCAATGCGCCGAACTATCGTGTTTTCACGCCGCGCGACGGCAAGGACTACGGCCCGAAGTTTCCTCAAGGCGGCAACCCGACCCATCACGCCTTTACCTCTCTCACCGGCGCGATCGCGAGCCTCGACATCACCTCCGACCGCATCGATTCGGACATCATCACTTACGTGAAGCGGGACGGCCGCATCCGCGAAATTCGCGTCCCCGGCACCGCCGATCGGAAGTTCTGCGGCATGATCTATCTCTACAGCTCCAAGACGGGCGAACTCCTCTCCGTCATCCACGACGGGTATCTGCAGAAGTTTCGCGTCGCGGGGACGGCAGCGCTCGGCACCAAATATCTCGCCCGCAAAGATGCAAAGGTGATGGGCATGATCGGTACGGGTTGGCAGGCGCAGGCCGAGGTTCTGTGCCAGGCCGCCGTCCGCAAGCTGGACAAGATCAAGGTCTACAGCCCGACCCCCGGCAACAGCGCCGCATTCGCCAAGCGATGGACGGAAGAAGCCGGCGTGGAAATCGTGCCCGTCGCGTCGGCGCGCGACGCCGTCAAAGGCTCGGACTTCATCATCACCGCGACCAATGCGCCCGAGCCGGTCGTGCTGGGCGAATGGATGGAGCCGGGCCAATTCATAACCGGCGTCAAGGATACGGAAGTCGATATGGCCGGTTGGGAGCGCTGCGATCTTTTGACCGTCAATCGCAAAGGCGCATTCTGGCAGCGTTATGCCATTGGTGGGGTCGACGTCATTCCGGAACAGGGCCGCGATCATATTCACAAGGCGTCGAAGAAAATCGACTGGGACAAGGTCCCGCTGCTCGGCGACGTGATGCTCGGCAAGCATCCGGGCCGCACATCCGACGATCAGGTCACCGGCATGATCCTCGGCGGCGACGGCGTGCAATTCACCGCCGTCGGCGCGCGCATCTACAAGCTCTGCAAGGAGCGCGGCCTCGGCGTCGATCTGCCGCGCGAGCTTTTCCTTCAGGATGAGAAATACATCCCCTGATCCGCGTCACGCCCGGCTCAGGACAACATGACGGAGTAAACTTACACGCTGGAGGAACGCATGAAAATCAGGATACTCGGCACGACGGTTTTGACCGCCGCCCTGCTGGCGGGGCTGTTTTCCGCCGGCGCATGGGCACAATCGGCCTATCCGAACAGGCACGTGACAATTCTTCTGGGCTATCCCGCCGGCACACCGAACGATACCGTGGCTCGCGTCGTCGCGGCGAAGCTGTCGGACAGGATCGGCCAGCCGGTCATCGTGGAAAATAAAACGGGAGCGGCAACGAGCCTCGCCGCCGCCGTTGTGGCGAAGGCCGCTCCTGACGGCTACACGCTCTACCTCAGCGGCATCGCGAACACGATCAATCCAAGCGTCAACAAACTGACGTTCGATTTCATCAAGGACTTCGCGCCGGTCACCCTGGTCGACGATGTCCCGGTGGTGCTCGTTGTGCCCGCTTCCGGCCCTGCGACACTCAAGGACCTTGTCGCGCAGGCAAAGCAAAACCCGGGCAAGATCAGTTTCGGCTCATCCGGAGCCGGTACGGCAACTCATTTGTTCGGCGAGTTGTTCGCGCGCGAGACGGGAACAAAGCTGACCCACATACCCTACAGGGGAAGCTCGCAAGCCGTCGTCGATCTGCTTGCCGGCCGCATTCAGGTGATGTTTTCGCCCGCCGGCACGGTGGTGCCGCACATCAAGGTGGGCAAACTGAGGGCGCTTGCCACCTCGAACAAGGAACGCCTGGCGGAATTGCCCGACGTGCCCACGTTCGCCGAGGCCGGAGTCAAAAAACTGGATTTTTCGCTCTGGGTCGGCCTGAGCGCCCCTGCCGGAACGCCCGCCCCCATCGTCGCGTATCTGAACAAGGAGGTCGGCGCTGTGCTCAATCTTCCGGAGGTTCAGGCGCAACTGCGGCGGCAATTGATCTATCCGACGCCCAGCTCGAGCGAAGCGTTTGCCGCCTTCGTCCGTCAGGATACCGACAGGTGGGCGCAAGTCGTCAAGGATGCCGGCATCAAGGCCAACGACTGAGCGGCTAAAGCCCGACGAAATCCTTGATTGCGGCGACGAAGGCGTCCGGCTGCTCGAGCGGCGGGCAATGGCCGCAGGCGGGCAACTGCACATAGCGCGCGCCCGGGACCTTTTCCGCGATCACCCTGGTGAGCGCCGGCGGTGTCGCCTGATCGAATTCACCGCACACCACCAAAGTCGGCACGCGCATCCTGTGCAGCAGCGGCACCAGGTCGGTTTCCTGCAACACCTTGCACGCACCCTGAAATCCCTTGGGATCGATTTCGAGCAGCACGCGCTTGCGTTCCTCGATCAGCTCCGGATGCGCCGTGAGATAGGCGGGCGAGAACACGCGCTTGGCCGCGATCTCCGCAATGGCGCCGAGCCCGCCCGAGGCGACCTTCTCCGCCATCACGCGGAAGGCCTGCTTTCCTTCATCGGGAAATCCGGCGGCGGCGTCCGACACGACCAGTTTGCTGATGCGCTCGGGATGCGCCATCGCAAACGCAAGCGCCACTGTGCCGCCGAAACCGTTGCCCAGCAGCACCGCGTCATGCGCGATGCCGAATTCCTCGAAGCCGTCTTCGATGCGCGCCACATAGGCATCCATCAGCGCAATCGGCATCGGCTCGGAGCCGTGAAAGCCCGGCAGATTGAACAGCGTGACGCGCTTGCTGGCCAGCGCCGGCAGCACCGGATCGAACGCATGGCGGTCCGTGAGCAGGGAATGCAGCACGACCAGATCGCGGCCTTCGCCGGTGCGCACCGCCGTCAGCACGCCGTGGGCGGCGCTCAGTTCTTGCATTGCCATGTCGATCGCTTGCTTGCTTATTGGCCTTCGCGCCAGAGCCCGAGCGCTTCCTGCGCCGGCCGGTCGGAGATCGAGAACAGCACCGATTCCTCCGCCGCGCTGTGCTGGTAGCGCTTCCACGGCGGCACGACGAACACGTCGTTGACCTTCCACTCGAACGGCTTGCCGTCGATGACGGTGGTGCCGCGGCCTTCCGCGCAGGCGAAGATGGTGCCGTCGGTCGAGCGGTAAGGCTCGCCTTTGAAGCCCTTCGGCAGCAGCGCGAGATTGGCGCCCATCGTCGGCAGCACTGGCCCGCCGTTGATCGGGTTGGCGTAGCGCACGCGCGCGCCGTGATGTCTGTCGATGTCGCCGGATTTCTTTAGCCGCTCGAGGATCGGCTTCATCTTTGCATACGGATAATTGATCACCGGCGTGCGGTTCATCACCGCCGGCGCGCCGTCGGGCAGCACGCCCGACGCGTAACGGTCGAATGAATCGCCGTCGTCGTGATTGACGTTCTGCATCTTCTCGTCGAAGTGCTCGGAGAACGACGTCTGGAAATGATTCACCGTCGGCATGTCGAGCACGTCGAGCCACATCACCGGTTCCTTGCCGGGATTGCCGTGGTCGTGCGGCGCCCAGTTGGCGGTGATGATGAAGTCGCCGTGCTCCATCTGGGTCTTCTCGCCTTCGACCGCGGTATAGGCACCCCTGCCCTTGAGCACGAAGCGGATCGCGGACGAGACATGGCGGTGCGCGTCGGCGATCTCGCCCGGCATGATGAGCTGGACGCCGGCGAACAGCGAATTGGTGATACGCGACTTGCCCGGCTCGCCCGGATTTTCCAGCACCAGCACGCGGCGCTCGGCCTCCTCGGCGGTGATCACGTCACTCGCCTCGATCATCAGCTTTTCGATCTCGTCGAACTTCCACAGCGCCGGCACCATCTGGGTCTTGGGCTCCGGCGTCACCACGCCCTTGAGCACCTCCCAGAGCGGGGCCATGTGGAATTTGGCAATCTTGTCGTAATAGGACTGCCGGGCGTTTTTGATGTTGTGCTTGGGATCAGCAGCCGTGGCGACCGCCATGGGTATCCTCCATCGAACAGATCGTTGAATTTGCAGCACTATAACACGGGTGCCGGGCGCGCCGGAACAGCCCGGAAGCATGCCTGACAGCTAGTTATTGACCGAGCCGCCGTCCACCACCAGCGACTGGCCGGTGATGAAATCGCTGTCACCGGAGGCGAGGAACACCAGCGCACCGAGCAGGTCCTCCGGATAGGCGTCGCGCTTGAAGGCGCGGGAATTGCGCACCGGCACCCGCTCGTCTTCGACGTGAGCGGTATTTTCCAGCCCGGTGTCACTCAGGATATACCCCGGTGACAGCGAATTGACCGCGATGCCGTGCTCGCCGAGCTCGCGCGACAACGCGCGCGTGAAAGCCAGCATTGCGCCCTTGGACGTTACATAAGGCAGCATGCGCGGCACGCCCTTGTAGGCCGCACCTGACGCGATGTTGATGATCTTGCCCGAGCGTTGCTTCATCATGTGCGGCGCGACGTGTTTCACCATCAGGAACGGCCCGCGCGTGTTCACCGCCATCACGCGATCCCAGGTGTCGGCATCCCACTCGTTGAAATTGCGCGGCGTGAGCGTTGAATAAAGCGCGGCGTTGTTGACCAGCACGTCGATCCGGCCGAAGCGCTCGACCGTCTGCGCCACCAGATTTTTCACCTGCTTTTCGTCGCTCACGTCGAAGGTTGCACTGGCGGCGGAATCCGCGCCATGCCTGCCGCCGATTTCCGCAGCCAACGCCTTGCCGTCGGCGATATCGGCGATCATCACGCGCGCGCCTTCGGCGGCGAGCGCCTGCGAATAATGCCGCCCAATGCCCTTCGCCCCGCCTGTGACGATTGCGACTTTTCCCGCAAGTCGTGTCATCGCGAATCCCCGTGTCATGGCCGGCCTTGTGCCGGCCATCCCGCTTAGGTAGGCACATTGCTCACCCAAGCGGGATCGCCGGGTCAAGCCCGGCGATGACAGGAAGCGACAATGCCGGCCAGCATTTCCGACCGTCTCGCCATCCGCGAATTGATCGAGAACTGGGTGTTGTGGCGCGACGCACGCCTTTGGGATCGTTTCCGCACCGTCTGGCACAGAGACGGCCAGATGTGGGCGACCTGGTTTCAGGGCTCGTTCGAGGATTTCATCAAGGTCAGCCAGGAAGGCTACGACCGCGGCGCGCGCATCTTCCACATGCTCGGCGGCACCACCATCGACATCAAGGGCAAGCGCGCGATCGCACAGACCAAGATCGTCATTTCGCAGCGTGCGCCGGTCGATGGCGTGTTGTGCGACGTGACGTGCTCAGGCCGCGCCTACGATTTTCTCGAGAAGCGCAAGGGTCGCTGGGGCATCGTGTTGCGCCGGCACACCTACGAGAAGGATCGGCTCGACCCGGTCGATCCGGCGGCGCCACTCAAGCTCGACCGGAAGCTGCTCGCGCAGTTTCCCGAGGGATATCGCCACCTCGCCTATCTGCAAACCAAGGCCGGCTACACCGTCAAACGCGACATGCCCGGCCTCGACGGTCCCGACCTCGATGCGCTCTACGCCAAGGGCGCCGCGTGGCTGAAGGGCAAAAAGCTCTGATCAGAGCGTTGGGCGAAGTGGGCAGGCATGCCGTTGCGCGCCCTCTCGCATTTGGCGCAAGATTGCCGACGAACGATCGCCGACAAAACGGCTTCGCGCTTGAAGAACAACGGCTGCATCAAGCAGCCGGTATTAATGGGAGGATGCAATGTCACTTCGCGTCAATCGCCGCAAATTTCTTGCGGGAACGGCCGCCGCGGCCGGCGCCGCCGCGTTCCCGATGCCTTCGATCGCGCAGAACGCGCCGATAAAGGTCGGCCTGCTGACGGTGAAGACCGGCCCGCTCGCCGCCGGCGGCCAGCACGCCGAGGAAGGCATCACGTCCTTTCTGAAGGACAAGAACTACACGCTCTCCGGCCGCAAGATCGAATTGCTGGTCGCAGACACCGGCGGCAGCCCGGCCGGCGCCAAGACCAAGGCGCAGGAACTGGTCGAGCGCGACAAGGTCAACGTCGTGCTCGGGCCTTTCGCAGCGTTCGAATTGCTCGCGACGCTCGACTATCTCGCGCAGGCAAAGATGCCGACGCTGGCGTTTGCCGGCGCCGAGGACGTCACGCAACGCAAGGGCAACGCGTATCTCACCCGCACGTCCTACACCTCGGCGCAGTGCCTCTATCCGCTCGGCGATTACGTCACCAAGGAAATGAAGCTCAAGACCGCGGCCACGATCGCCGACGACTTCGCCTTCGGCTACGAACAGATCGGCGGCTTCCAGCGCGTGCTTGAAGATCAGGGCGGCCGCGTCCTCAAGAAATTATGGTCGCCGCTCAACACCGCCGACTACGCGCCCTACGTCGCGCAGGTGCCGGAGTGCGACGTCATGTGCGTGGGCCTTGCGGGATCGAACCCGATCAAGTTCATCAAGCAGGCGAAGGCGCTCGGCCTCAAGCAACAGCTCGTTGGCGGCTCGACCACGGCCGACGACACGATCATCGGCGCCTACGGCGATGAAGCGCAGGGCCTGATCAACACCAACCCCTATTCACTCGACATCGACAGCGACGCCAACAAGCGCTTCATCGCCGCGATGCGTAAGTACTACGGCAGTGATGTGCGCATCGGCCACTACGCCGCCTGCTTCTACATCGACGGCATGGTGATCGAGGGCGCGCTCGCCAAGACCGGCGGCAAGGCCGACAATCCGGACGAATTCGTCAAGGCAGTGCGGACCTTGTCGATTGCCGAAACGCCGCGCGGGCCGATCAGCTTCGACGATCACGGCAATGTGGTGATCGACGTCTATGTCCGGAGAGTCGAGAAGCAAGGCGGCAAGATGGTCAACAAGACCATCAAGACCTACCACAAAGTGAGCCAGTTCTGGACCATGCCGCCGAAGGACTTCCTCGCGCAGCCGGTGTTCTCGCGCAACTTCCCGCCGATGAAGAGCTGAACGCCCGACACCTCCCCGCCCGCCACGCCCCTTGGCGCTCGGGCGGAGACATGTCATCAATTCCGCGGTCGGGCCGGGGGATGCATGACAATCGCGTGGCAGAATTTCAACCTCACGGATGAATTCAATATTCTTCGCATCATCTGCGGCGCATTCTTCATTCCGCACATCTACGCCAAGTTCTTCGTGCCGGAAGCGCTCGGCTTTTTCGTTGCCGCCAGGTTCAAGCCGCCGGCGGCCTGGATGTACGCAGCGTGCATCATCGAGACCGTGCTGGCTGTCTGCCTCATTCTCGGGATCTATCCCGCCTATGCCGGCGCCATTGCCGCCTTCCATCTTTGCGTCGCCGGCGCGGCGGTCTATCGCGTCACCGGCGGCAAATGGCTCTGGAATATTGGCGGTTTTGAATACTGCCTGTTCTGGGCGCTCTGTTGCCTCGTCGTTGCGATGCATAGCTGGCGCTAAGCTGCACTCATCGTCCAATAGGAACCCGTAAAAATGACCAGCGCCCTGTTCTCGCCGCTCACGATGCGCGGCCTCACCTTGCCCAACCGCGTCGTGGTGTCGCCGATGTGCCAGTACAATTCCAACAACGGCTCCGCCAATGACTGGCACCTGATGCATCTTGGCAGCTTCTCGCTCGGCGCCGCCGGGCTGGTGATGTGCGAGATGACCAACGTCAATCCGCAAGGGCGCATCTCGCCGAAATGCGCCGGCATGTGGTCGGACGATAACGAGACGGCGCTCAAGCGCGTGCACGACTTCTGCCGTCAATACGGCATCGCCAAGCTCGGCGTGCAGCTTGCGCACGCAGGACGCAAAGGCCCGACCACGCCGCCGGCCGCCGGCGGCAAGCCGATCCTCGAAGGGCCCGACGCCTGGACGCCGGAGGCGCCCTCCGCGATCCCGTACGACACCGGCTGGCCTGTGCCGCACGCCATGACCAAGGACGACATCAAGCGCGTGATGGGCGAATTCGCCGCCGCCGCCAAGCGCGTCGACCGCATCGGCTACGACGTGATCGAGCTGCACGCCGCGCACGGTTATCTCGCGCACCAGTTCCTTTCGCCGATCTCCAACAAGCGCACCGACGAGTATGGCGGCTCGACCGAAAACCGCATGCGTTTTGCGATCGAGATGTACGAAGCGGTGCGCGCCGTATGGCCGGAGCAAAAGCCGCTCGGCATGCGCGTGTCCGCCACCGACTGGGTGGACGGCGGCTGGACACCGGAAGAAACCGTCATGCTGGCGAAGGAATTGAAAAAGCGCGGCATGGACTACATGGACGTTTCCAGCGGCGGCTTGTCGCCGGCGCAGAAGATTCCGCTCTCGCCCGGCTATCAGGTGCCGTTCGGCGAGAAGGTGAAGAAGGAAACAGGCATCACGGTGATGACGGTGGGTCTCATCTCCGGTTACCAGCAGGCGGAAGACATCGTCGCATCGGGCAAGGCCGATCTCGTCTGCCTCGCGCGCGCGGCGATGTGGGATCCGCGCTGGGCCTGGCATGCGGCGGAAGAGCTCGGCGCCGAGGCGCCTTACGCGCCGAAGACGATGCCGGCTCATCCGAAGCTGCGGCCGCAGCTGTTTCCGAAACGCGCGCAGGCGACGAGCTAAGCGGCCGAAGTTCCATCGCGTGGCTTTCCGCTTTCGCACCGCGCGTTTCGATTGAACGGCGCGGCGCTTTCACCGTATACCCCTTATTTGGGGCTTCGCCGCCGTGCGGTGAGGAATTGGAATGAATCAGCATAGCGGCGGCGGGCTGAAGAAGGCGACCCTTCTTGCGCGCGAGCATTTGTCCAATGCGGTGATCGGCGGCCTCTTCCTGATGTTGACCGGCTTCACGCCGGACCATCTTGTCGCGCGGGCCCTTGAAATCCTTCACCTCTCTCCCGAGACGCTGAAATCGCTCTTTTTCGGAATTGATCCCCGCATACTGCTCGTTCTCTTCGGCGTTGCCGTCATCGTTGGCGATCAACTTTTGCGCCGGCGCGCTGCGCAACCGCATCCGGTAATGGGTCCAAGCATTTCACCGGAGGCCGCGCAAACCGCGGCTTCCGCGTCGATACCCGACCGACCGTCGATCGCCGTGCTCCCGTTCCAGAACATGAGCGGCGATCCGGAGCAGGAATATTTCGCCGACGGCATGGTCGAGGAAATCATCACCGCGCTGTCACGCATGCGCTGGCTGTTCGTTATCGCGCGCAATTCCTGTTTCATCTACAAGGGCCGCGCCGTCGACGTGAAGCAAGTCGGGCGCGAACTCGGCGTGCGCTATGTGCTGGAAGGCAGCGTGCGGAAATCGGGAACGCGCATCCGGATCACCGGCCAGCTGATCGATGCCTCGACCGGCTCACATATCTGGGCGGATCGCATCGACGGAGGCGTGGAAGATATTTTCAGCCTGCAGGACCACGTCACTGCAAGCGTCGTCGGCGCAATCGCGCCCAAACTTGAGCAGGCCGAGATCGACCGCACCAAGCACAAGCCGACCGATAGCCTGGATGCCTACGACTATTACTTGCGCGGCATGGCGTCGCTTTATCGCGGCAAAAAGGACGCGGTCGACGAAGCGCAAGCACTTTTCCGCAAGGCTACCGAGATCGATCCCGGTTTCGCGACCGCCTACGGAATGGCGGGCTATTGCTATGTCTGGCGCAAGGCCAACGGCTGGGTCGGCGACCGTTCCGCCGAAACTGCCGAAGCTGTCGCTTTCGCGCGCAAAGCGACCGATCTTGGCCGCGATGACGCCGTCGCGCTGAGCGAAGCGGGCTTTGTGTTCGCGTTTGTTGCCGGAGATCTCGATCAGGGCGCGGCGCTGATCGACCGCGCAATGTCGCTCAATCCAAATCTGGCGGCGGCCTGGAGATTTAGCGGGTACACCCGCGTGTTCCTCGGCCAGCCGGAAATCGCGATCGAACATCTGCAACAGGCAATTCGGCTGAGTCCGCTCGACCCGCTGGGCTTCATCGTGCACAACGGCATGGCGCTGGCTCACTTCTTTTCAGGCCGTTACGAAGAGGCCGCGGCCGCCGCCGAGAAGGCCGGGCTCAACTACATTCCCGGCGTGTTGATGCGGGCCGTCAGCCTCGCGATGGCGGGACGCGAGGAAGAGTCGAAAAGTTCGCTTGCGCGGCTGCGCGAGCTTGACCCGACCGTGACCGCCTCGAAATTCGAGGAGCTTTGGCCATTATGGCGGCCGGATGACCGTACCCGGTTCGCCGAGGGCATGCGCAAGCTCGGCATGCCCTGAGCCGAATGGCGAACTAGCCTGCTTTCATCTTCTGGATGAATTTCGCGAAGGCCGCGAGCTGCTGCTTGACGATGTCCTTCGTCGGTTGGTCCTTCAGTTCGAGCGTATCCTTGTCGAACTTGCTCGCCGCGTTGCCGACGAAAATCTCCGGCGTGCCGAAAATGTACGCCTTCAGGAACGTCATCGACATGCGCCAGTGATACTGCATGCGCGCGCCGCCCAGCGGGCCTTGCGAGCATGACTGGATCGCCACCGGTTTGCCCTCGAACGGCTGGTCCTTCATGCGCGAGACCCAGTCGATCGCGTTCTTGAGCACGCCCGGCATCGACCAGTTGTATTCCGGCGTCACGAACAGCACCGCATCGGCGCTGCGGATCGCCGCCGCGAGATCCTCGGCCGGGGCCGGAAAGCCGGAGGAATTCTGGATATCCGCATTGTAGAGCGGAAACGCATCGATCGGCGGCGCCGTCACCAGGTTCATTTCCGGTGGCGCAAGCGCCGGCAGCGCGCGCGTGAGCGCCGCGTTGTAGGAGCCTTTGCGCAACGAGCCGCAGATCACCAGCACGTTCAATTTTTCAGCCATATGTCTTCCTTGTCGTCCTGCAATAACTTGCGCCAGCTACTTTGGTTGCAGCCCGGCCTTGTCTCGCACCATCTTCCACTTGGCGGTGTCGCTTGCGATCAGCTTTCCGAATTCCTCCGGAGTGGTGAAGTCCACTTCCGCACCGACCTTCGAAAGCTTCTCGCGAATGTCAGGCCGTCCCAGCACATCTTTCAGCGCGGCGCTCATCTTCTTGATGATGGCGTCCGGCGTGCCGGCCGGAAGCGCGATGCCGTACCAGCCGACCACGTCGTAGCCGGGCAGACCGGATTCGGCCACCGTCGGCACATCGGGAATGCTGGGGCATCGCTTCGCGCCGCCGGAGGCGATCAGCTTCAGCTCGCCCGCGCTCACCTGCCCCTTGACCGCGTGCGCGAGATCGACGGCGTAGTCGATCTCCTTGTTGCGCAGCGCCAGCACCACCGCCGGCGTCGTGCGATAGGGCACGTGCGTCGCCTTGATCCCCGCCATCTGTTGCAGCAGCGAGGCGGCGAGGTGTTGCGTCGAACCGACTCCAACCGTGCCGAACTTGAGCTTGTCGGGCTCGGCCTTCGCCAGCGCGATCAGGCCCTTCAGGTCGTTTGCCGGAAAGTCCTTGCGCGCCGCGACGACGAAACACGAATCGGCAACCTGCCCGACCGCGGCAAAATCCTTCACGGCGTCGTAGGGCAGCGACTTCATCATCGCCGCGCCCACCGTGTGGCCGGTCGAAAGCATCGTCGCGGTGTAGCCGTCTTTCGCGGCCTTCGCGACCGCGTCGGAAGCGAGCGAGCCGCCGGCGCCCGGCTTGTTCTCGACCACGATCGGCTGGCCGAGCAATTGACCCAGTGGTTCGCCGACGATGCGGGTGACGATGTCTGTGCCGCCGCCGGCGCCGAAGCCGACCAGCATGCGGATGGGCCGCTGCGGCCAATCCTGCGCGGACGCAGGCGCCGGCAAGCCCATACCGAGAGCGAGCGCTGCGAGCGCAATTACACGAATGAACGTCATTGGAATCCTCCCCTCGTTCCGGCCGCCGTTGTTTCGCGTGGCCGTTTTATCCGGCGGGAAATTGGCCCGCCTTCCCCCTTCGACACCTAACTCACGCCTTTTCATCCTGGATCGGATTGCGCAACACGCCGATCTTCTCAACCTCGACTTCAACCGTATCGCCAGCCTTCATCCACACCGGCTCTGGCTTGCGCGCATGGCCGACACCGGACGGTGTCCCGGTGAACAGAACGTCGCCCGGCTCGAGCGTCATGCCCTCGGTGAGATAGACGAGCGACTCCGCCACCGGAAACATGAACATGTCGGTGTTGGACGACTGCATGGTCTTGCCGTTGAGCCTCGTCTCGATCTTGAGGCCCTTGCCGCCGCGCGGCAGTTCGTCGGCGGTCACCATCCACGGGCCCACGCTGCCGGTTCGGTCGAAATTCTTGCCCATGCCCCATTGCGTGGTGTGGCGCTGATATTCGCGCACCGAGCCTTCCATGCCGCAGGAATAGCCGGCGACACAGTCGGTCGCGTTCTCCAGCGTCAGATGCTTTGCCCGCTTGCCGATGATGACGACCATCTCGCCTTCGTAGTCGAGCTGGATCGATTTCTTCGGCCGCATCAGCGGATGCATGTGCGGCGTCAACGAGCTCAACATGCGGAAGAAGATCGACTGGAATTTCGGAATGTTGTCGCGCTGCGGGCCTTCCTTGACGTGATCGAGATAGTTGAGGCCGAGGCAAATGATCTTGTTGGGGCGCGCAATGGGCAGCGCGTAATTGAGGCCTGAGAGCGGACGGCGCGCGGACGCCGGCGCCTTCTTCGCCAGATCGCCGAGCGGCTTCAAGTCGCCCTTGCCCTGGCGCAGCCACTTTCCGAGATCCCTCGGCGCTTTCGGATCGATCGCCTGCAAATCGATGACCTGATCGCCTTCGATGACGCCGAGATGCAATTCACCGTCTACTCTGAAACCGACAATTTTCATTGAGATACTCTGCTTTTACACCGCGTTCGTTCGCGCGGGCGCGACTATAGCGAAGCCGTCGCGTCCGTCCAATTGCGGGCAACAGCCCGCAGCGCGATGCCTAGCTTGCGGCGGGGGGTGTTTCGTCGGCCAGCTTGAAGACCTGGATCGAGAAATATTTGCGCCCGTCGGACCAGGCCGTGACCGGCATCCAGCCAACCCCGCGCGCCAGAGCGCTCAGCGACTCCACGCTGTATTTGTAGCTGTTCTCGGTGTGGATGGTTTCGCCGGCGCGGAAGTCGACGGCCTGTCCGGCGACGCGCACCCTTTGCCGTTTCAGGCTGGCGAGATGCATCTCGATGCGGTTGCGCTCGCGATTGTAGAAGGCGTGGTGCTCGAAGGTGTCGAGCTTGAAGTTGCCGCCGAGCTCGCGATTCATGCGCACCAGCAGATTCCGGTTGAACGCCGCGGTGACGCCGGCGGCATCGTTATAGGCGGCATTGAGCACATCCGCCGACTTGATTAGATCGACGCCGACGATCATCAGCGCGCCCTTGCCGAGGATGCGCGCCGCGTTGCGTAGAAACGCGGAGGCCTCGTGCGGCTCGAAATTACCGATGGTGGAGCCGGGGAAAAACCCGACGCGCACCGGGGCGTTTGCCGCTTCCGCCGGAAGATCGAACGGCGTGGTGATATCGGCGGTGACGGGCAAGACATTCAGATCCGGAAAGTCCGCGCGCAGCTCGACCGCCTCGCGCTCGATCATCTCGCCGCAAATATCGACCGGCACGTAGGCCGACAGCTTCGGCTTGCCGGAAAGAACGATGCGCGCCTTCTTGCTCGACCCGCTGCCGAATTCGATCAGCGCAGCATCTTCCGGAATGAGCGCGGCGATGTCGGCTGCATGATCCTTCAGGATGCGCAGCTCGCAGCGGGTCGGATAATATTCCGTCAGATCGGTGATGCGCTCGAACAGGTCCGAGCCCGTCTTGTCGTAAAAATATTTCGGCGGAATCCGTTTCGGCGTTCCGCCGAGACCCGCCAGAACGTCGGTGGCAAAGGCCGAGAGTTCGGCGTTTTGCTCAGCTTTTCTTGCCAGCGCGACCATGAAACTCACACCGTTACGATTACGAATAGTCTGCGAGGCGCAGCCCGCTGAATTGCCAACGCGCGGACGGGTAGAAGAAGTTCCGGTAGCTCACGCGTTCATGATCGGCCGGCGTTGCGAGCGACGAGCCGCGCAGCACCATCTGGCTGACCATGAACTTGCCGTTGTATTCGCCGAGCGCGCCTTCCGCTGCCCGATATCCCGGATACGGTAGATAGGCGCTGCGCGTCCATTGCCAAGCCACGCCGAACGCATCCTCAATCAGGCCGGCGCGCGCCGCAACTTCCCATTCCTGCTCTGTCGGCAAGTGCTTACCGGCAAAGCGCGCGAAGGCTTCCGCTTCGTAATAGCTGATATGACAAACCGGCGCGTCGGGATCGACCGGTTTCGGGCCGGCGAGCGTCATCGAACGCCAAGCGCCGTCCTTGCGCTGCCAGTAACCCGGCGCTTCCCAACGCTCCGCTTCAATCATTGCCCAGGCATCGGACAGCCACAGCGACGGTGTCGTGTAGCTGCCCGCATCGATGAATTGCAGCCATTCGGCATTGCTGACGAGATGGCGGCCGAGGCGCACGTCCTGCAGCAGCGTGTCGTGCCGCGGCGTCTCATTGTCGAAGCAATAGCCCTCGCCGTCGTGGCCGATCGGATGGATGCCGGCCGGCACGTTCACATAGCCGCCCTGCCCGCGCGCATGCCGCGGCATCTGCCAGTTCGCGTCGTAGGCCGGGTTGGTCGGATTCTGCGCGAACGCGTGGAGAATATCCGTCAGCAGCAGTTCCTGATGCTGCTGCTCGTGATGCAGGCCGATTTCGAGAATTCGGAAAACCTCGCCGGCATCAACTGCCGAAACATTCTCGATCAGCCGCTCGACCGCAGCATCGACATGCGCGCGGTAAGCGATGACGTCCTCGCCATTCGGGCGCGTGATCAGGCCGCGCTGTGGCCGCGCGTGGCGCGGGCCGGCGGCGACATAATAAGAGTTGAACAGAAACGGAAACCGCTCGTCGAAAATCTTGTAGCCGCTGTCATGCGGCGTCAGCAGGAACTGCTCGAAGAACCACGTGACATGCGCGCGATGCCACTTGGTCGGGCTCGCATCCGGCATCGATTGCACGATCTGGTCTTCCGCCGAAAGCGGCGCGGCGCGCTTTTCGGTCTCGGCCCGCACCGTGCGGAACGCCCGCAACCACTTGGCGCGGAGGTCATCGAGCGACGCTGCCTTCGCGGCTGGCGCAGACCCCGCTGAGGGCCGTCGCGGCAGCGGCAAGATGGCGCTTCCTGCCATTGGTTGCCCCCGTAACCGGATTTGGATGAAATCCGTGCTGAACATACGTCGTAATACGAAATTCAGATGCAATTGTTCCATCGCAAGCGCGTGCGGGCAACCGCGAATGCCGCTTGCGGCGATCTGCCGCCACACGCCATGCCGCCGGTCGTATTTAAGCGCTTGAAAAGGCTGGCGGTTGGGCTATCGCCCCGACGCATAGCCGTCAGTCAGCGTCTGCAAAAATGCGACGATGTCGTCGATTTCGGCATCGCTCAAGCGCGGCTTCTCGCCCGCCTGCTGGCCGAACGGCGGCTCGACATTGATGTTGCCGTGATAGGCGGCCGGCAGGTCGTCATACTTTCGTACGCTGCCGTCCGGGTTGCGCGAATACCATTTTCCCGGATTGGTATCGCGCTCGACATAAAACGCGACCGCTTCCTTCAGCGAGTGCGTTTGCCCGTTATGATAAAATATTTTGCGCAGCGCGACGTTGCGCAATGACGGCGTGCGGAACAAGCCACAATACTCCGGCTTGTCGCGCAGATCGGTGCGCAACGGGCCGCACAGGCCGAGATCGAAATATTTCGGATCGGCGTTCGCCGGAATCGCATTGTTGCGCGGAACGCCGATCGCGATCATGCCGAAATCGGTGAACTGCGGCGGCGTGCCGTCATTGTCGGGCTCGCTGCGGTGGCAAGTGGAGCAATTCCCCTTATTCTCGTCCTTGAACAGCGCGAGGCCGCGCGCCTCCGGTTCGCTCAGCCTGGCGCGGCCGGCGAGATAGGCGTCGTACTTGCTGCTGTAGGGATAAAAATCGCGCTCGCTCTGCTCGTACACCTCGAGCGCCTGCGTGATCGCGTCGAACGCCTTATTGCCGTCGTCGAAGATCGTCATGCCAAAAATTTTCAGCAGCTCGTCCGCGTAAACGGCCTTTCGCACTTTGCCGACGACGTCCGATCCATTCTCGTTGGCCATTTCGTAAGGCGACAGCAGCGGCACGCGCGCCTGCTCGCGCCCGCGATCGACGCGCCCGTCCCAGGTCAGTCCACCGGTCGGTCCGTTGTCGATGCTCTCGTCGCCGTCGTCCTCGGGCTCGAAATAATGCTCGGTGAACTGCGGCACCGCCTGCAGGTAACGCAGGGACAGCACCGCGCGCAGGCCCGGCTGCTTCATGTCCTTCCCGCCATAGTGCACCGGCTCGGCGCCGGCCGGGCCAAAGGCATGCTCGGGGCTGTGGCAGGTCGCGCAGGCCATTTGCCCGGACGCCGACAGCGAAGGATCGTTGAACAGCTTTCGTCCGAGCGCCGCCATCGCCGTCGCGCGCTCATAGGCCTGCGCGCGCGTCAGCGGCCCCGCGGCTGGATCGGCCCGCGCGTAAAAACGCGCGCCGCAAAGCAGCAGACAGGCAACCAGCCCCACGACGGCGAACCGGATTTTCAATGCGCCAGCCATTCCTGCCCCATCGGGGATTGAAATATGCACCCGAACGATGACACCATTCCGGCAGCAAGCCGCCGCGCGGCGGTTCATCTTACTGCAACAAAACCGGCCTCTAAGATATCAGCCGGCTAAAAAATCCTGGGGGAGGAATCGCCATGACAAAGCCCGCCACGCTGCTCGCCTTTTTGGCGGCCGGATCGATCGCCGGCGTCGCGAGCGCGCAGGCGCAAACCGCGCAAGGGCTCAACAGCGTCGAGAACATCGTGGTGATCTTCGCGGAGAACCGCAGCTTCGACAATCTCTACGGCGCGTTTCCCGGCGCCAACGGATTGCAGAACGCGACGCCGGAAAGCATGACGCAGCTCGACCGCGACGGCTCCGAGCTCAAGACGCTGCCTCCGGTCTGGAACGGGCTCACCGCCAAGGGCGTCACGCCGGCGGTGACGCAGGCGCAAACCGAGAATCTTCCGAACAAGCCCTACGCGATCGACGACCCCAGCGGATTCAACACGTCGCTCAAGGTCATCACCCAGAACATGGTGCATCGGTTTTACCAGAACCAGATGCAGATCAACGGCGGCAGGAACAACATGTTCGTCGCCTACGGCGATTCAGGCGCCATGGTGATGGGCCACTTCGACGGCTCGAAGCTGCCGATGTGGGACGTCGCGAAAAAATACACGCTTGCCGACGACTTCTTCATGGGCGCGTTCGGCGGCTCGTACATGAATCACATCTATCTCGTCTGCGCCTGCGTCACGCGTTACCCGAACGCCGACAAGAGCCCGGCCGCAAAGCTCATCGCCGTCGTCGAGCCCGACAATGTGACGCTGAAGCTCGCGGACAATTCGCCGAAGTCGGCGATGGAAGGCATTCCGAAATTTGTGAAGGACGGCGACCTCACGCCCGATTTCTATGCGGTCAACACCATGCAGCCGGCCTACGAGCCGAGCAGCAACAAGCCCGCGCCCGATCATCCTGAATTCACCGATCCGGCCGCGCCGACGACGCTGCCGCCACAGACCGACGCCACGATCGGCGACCGCCTGACGGACAAAGGCGTGAGCTGGGCGTATTACGCCGGCGCGTGGAAAGCCGCGCTCGAGGGCAACCGCGCGAAGCCGGTGCCGAATTTCCAATTCCATCACCAGCCGTTCAATTATTTCGCCCGCTTCGCACCTGGCACCGCCGACCGGCTCCAGCACCTCAAGGACGGCGGCATGAACGGCACGGAATTCATCGCCGCGATCGATGCCGGCAAGCTGCCGCAGGTCTCTTTCTACAAGCCGCAGGGCAACCTGAACGAACACCCCGGCTATGCTGACGTCGAATCGGGCGACCGGCACATCGCCGACGTGATCGCGCATCTGGAGAAAAGCCCGCAATGGGCGCACATGGTCGTCGTCGTCACCTATGACGAAAACGGCGGCATCTGGGATCACGTCGCGCCGCCGAAAGGTGACCACTGGGGACCCGGCACGCGCATTCCGGCGATCATCGTCTCGCCGTTCGCCAAGCGCGGCTTCGTCGATCACACGCAATACGATACGACGTCGATCCTGCGCCTGATCAGCAAGCGCTTCGATCTCGCCCCGCTGCCCGGCATCGTGATGCGCGACAACGGGCTCAAGGAACACGGCAGCCAGCCGATGGGCGACCTGACCAACACGCTCAATTTCTAGCGGAAATTATTTGCGCAAATAATTGCAGTACCGCTTGACGCCGTTGTCCCAGCAGCCTGTGTGTACGCAGATTGAATTTCGCGCGTGGCAGTTGGTGACGCAGACCGGGATATTGTTGCGGTTGGTCAGCTTTGCGCAATTTGCCACGCACGCCTTGTGCTCGTCGGCGCACTTCATCGCCGCCGCGTAAGTTGGCGTCGCGGACGACAAAAGCCCTATGACGGCGGCGGCCGAGAGAATGACGCTGGGTTTCATGGCGTTGTCACGGAATTCGATGGTAGCGGGGGCCGGACTCGAACCGGCGACCTCCGGATTATGATTCCGCTGCTCTAACCAGCTGAGCTACCCCGCCATTGCGCCGCGATATAGGAAGCCGCGGGAAATACTGTCAAGCAGACAGCCCAAACGTGGTCACTTCGGCCGCACGTTCGGATCGCCGCCGGGGGAACCGGGTGGCGGGATCACCTGCATCGCGCCGCCTTGCGGCGTGGGCGCCTTGATGTCCGGATCGACATGCTCAGGCGGGCAGATCACGCCGTCGGAGCGCGCCAGCCTGTCGCTGAGCGTGGTCGACGGCTGACCGCTTTTGACGTCGCCGCCAGACCCGACCGTGCCTGGATCCGGCGCGCAGGCCTTGGGGTCGCGATGTTCGGTTTGCGGCGGCGCCGCGGGCGGTTTGGTTGGCGGTGTCTGCGCAGCGGCCAGCGTCGGCATCAGGATAGCTGACGCCAGCGCGGCGAGGCTGAGAACGCGGATTTCCCGATCCATGACCAGACCCCGTGCAAGTCGCGCATTATTGCGCGACGTTTGGGGGATAACGGCGAAGCGTTGCCGGCGGTTCCGCGACGTCACGCCGCGCGCCGCGCACCCTCACCGCCTGCCAGCCGTTCGAACCGGATCAGAGAAAAATGGCCGAGCGGCGGCATCGCCCGGCGCTCGATGACGCGCACGCCGCCGTGGCGTTCGGCCCAGCCGGCGAGCCGTCCAAAGCGGAATTCCGGCCGCCAGCCTAGCTTGCGCGCAACCGGCGCAAACATCTGCTCGAAGGCGCGGCGGGGGCCCGCATCGGCGCCAATGTGATTTACCAGCACGATCTCGCCGCCCGGCTTGAGCACGCGCGCGAACTCGTCGAGCGTCGCCTCCGGATCGGGAACCGCAGTGATGACGTATTGCGCGACCACGACGTCGAAGAACTCATCCGGGAATGCCAGGTTCTGCGCGTCCATCACCGCCAGCGCTTCGACGTGATGCAGATGCTGCTCGGCGACGCGCTCCTGCGCCTTGCGCAACATCGGCTCAGAGAGGTCCACGCCGAAAAGTCGATTGCCGCGCGAATAATCCGGCAATGAAAGCCCGGTGCCGACGCCGACTTCCAGGATGCGCCCGCCGAGACGCTCGGCCGCGCCGATGGCGGCTCGCCGTCCGCGATCGAACACCGCGCCGAAAATGAGATCGTAGATTGGCGCCCAGCGGGCGTAGGCGCGTTCGACGCTGCGCTTATCGAGCTCGGCAGCCATGTTCGCCCCACTCAACGCGCGATCAACGTGCCGCGGCCGGAACCAGTTTATCCGCAGGCGCCGCCACGCGATCGGCGGTGGCGCGCTTGATGAAGCCGCCGCCGAGAACACGCGCCTGCCCCTCGCCCGCATCGTAGAATACGCAAGCCTGGCCGGGCGAAACGCCATCCTCACCGTCGACCAATTCGACCTCGTAGCCGCCATTCGTGCGGTGCAACCATGCCGGCTGCGGCGGCCGTGTCGAACGCACTTTCACAAACACATCGAGGCCGTCGCCGCCGAGCGCGTCGTCGATAGCGTCGTCGCCGAGCCAGTTCACGTCGCGCAGCACGATGCCGCGTGTGCGCAGGGCGTCGCGCGGGCCGACGACGACGCGCCGGCGCGCTGCATCGAGTTGCACCACGTAAAGCGCCGAGCCGACCGCGACGCCAAGTCCGCGCCGCTGGCCGACCGTGAAATTGATGATGCCGCCATGCGTGCCGAGCACCTTGCCGTCGAGATCGACGATTTCGCCCGCCTCCGCCGCGCCCGGCTTCAGCCGCTCGATGACGTCCGCATAATGTCCCGTCGGCACGAAGCAGATGTCCTGGCTGTCGTGCTTGTCGGCGACCGTGAGGCCGAATTGGCGCGCCAACTCGCGCGTCTCCGCTTTGGTCCGGTCGCCGAGCGGAAAGCGCAAGATATCGAGCTGCTCATGCGTGGTGCCGAACAGGAAATAGCTCTGGTCCCGCTCTTCCTCGCGTGCGCGGAAAAGACCGCGCCGGCCCGAGGTGAGAGGGCGCGACGCGACGTAGT
>JBAUHH010000266.1:0-12390 GCA_049680165.1 Pseudolabrys sp. | reverse complement strand
GCGGTGATGGCGAAGCCGCGCTGGCGCTCCGGAAAACTGTCGACCGGTTTCATCGCCGAGGAATTTCCCGAAGGTTTCCATGGTATCGCGCCGGAAGGCGAGGAGGCGCAAGTGCTGGCCGCCGTCGCCGCCGCAATCGATCACGTCGAGGGCGAGCGCAAGCGGCGCATCTCCGGCCAGCTCAACGGCCGCATGGTGACGCGCGAAAGTCAGCGCGCCGTGTGGTTGGGCGAGACCGAGCACCGCCTCGAGGTCGCGCGCGACAACGGCGGCATCGCCGTGCGTTTCGGCAAGGGCAAAAGCCGCCGCCTGCAATCGGACTGGAAGCCGGGCCAGGCGCTGTGGTCGGGAACCATCGACGGCAAGAAAGCGTCCGTGCAGGTACGCGCCATCGCGAACGGCTTTGCGCTCGCCCATCGCGGCGTCGAGACAAAAGCGTTCGTCTACACTGCGCGTGAGGCCGGTTATGCGCGCCTGATGCCCGAAAAGAAAGTCGCCGACACCGGCAAGCAGATTCGCTGTCCGATGCCGGGACTGGTGGTATCGATCGCGGTCAAAGAGGGCCAGGAGGTCAAGGCCGGCGAGACCGTCGCGGTGGTCGAGGCCATGAAGATGGAAAACGTCCTGCGCGCCGAGATCGATGGAACCGTGAAGAAGATCCACGCCAGGCAAGGCGACAGTCTCGCGGTCGACGCGGTGATTCTCGAATTCGCCTGACAGGAACAGACCGCCCGATCAAACGTTCGCCCTGAAATTATTTGCAAAAAGGGCGAGTTCCATGTCCGTCCAGACGGAGCTTCTCCAGCAACAGAACCGACAGCCCGGCCGCGAAAGCGAGATGCGGCCGCAGCCGAAATTCATGCCGAAATATCCCGGCGTCGGAAAGCTCAAGGGCAAGGTCGCGATCATCACCGGTGGTGACAGCGGCATTGGCCGCGCGGTTGCGGTTGCGATGGCGCGCGAGGGCGCCAAGATCGCCATCGTCTATCTCGATGAGCACAAGGACGCGAACGTCACCCGCGATTTGGTGAAGAACGAGGGCAGCGATGCTATCGTGCTCGCCGGCGACGCCGGCGACGAGGCGTTCTGCGAAGCGGCGATCGATTCGACGATCGAACAGTTCGGGCGCATCGATATTATCGTCAACAATGCCGGCGAGCAGCACGAAACCGAAGACCCGCGCGAGATCGAGGCGGCGCAGATCGAGCGCACGTTCCGCACCAACATCTTCAGCTTCTTCTTCATGGCCAAGCACGCGCTCAGGCACATGAAGAAGGGCGCTTCGATCATCAACACCGCGTCGATCACCGCGTACCGGGGCCACAAGACGCTGCTCGATTATTCGGCGACCAAGGGCGCCATTGTGACCTTTACGCGCTCGCTGTCGGAGGCGCTGATGGAGGACGGCATCTGCGTGAACGCGGTCGCGCCGGGGCCGATCTGGACGCCGCTCATTCCGGCGTCGTTCGACGCCAAGCATGTCGCCAAGCACGGCGCCGCCGCGCCGATGGAGCGTCCTGGCGAGCCGAACGAGGTCGCGCCCTGCTACGTTTTCCTGGCAAGCGAGGACGCGTCCTACATCAGCGGGCAGGTGCTGCATCCGAATGGCGGCAGTGTGGTCGGCTCGTAGGAACCGGAGCGATTGCCGGCGCGTTGGTTGCCGAAAGGGAGGCCGACCATGCCGCCGAAATCGAAGCAACCACCGCGCGTGCCGCCGAGCAGCGATGAGCCGCCGAGCGATCTGCGCCGCAACGACCAGCCGGAAACACCACCTGATTCTCTGCCCGAGGCCGACGAGGAAATTCCGATCGCCGGGCAGAGCCCGTCGGAAGACGGCGGCGTCGAGGATCATCCGATCCACGACGAGCCGGAAGAGGATTTTACCCCCGGCGACTATGAGCGTCAGATCGACGACGTGGCGCGGGCGCGCCGTGGACGGACGAGCGAGAAGCCCTGACGGCAGCCGCGGCGTTTGCTAGATCGGGGGCGATGACCTTGTATTTCGCATACGGTTCGAACATGAGCCGGGTGGCGATGAAACGCCGCTGCCCGCAGACGCGTGTGCTCGGACTCGCGACGCTCACCGGCTGGCGCCTGATCGTCACGCTCGACGGCTATGCGTCGGTGGTGCGCGAGCCCGGCAGCGAAGTCATCGGCATCCTGTGGAACGTGAGCACGCGCGATCTCGCCGCGCTCAACGCCTACGAGAGCGTTGACAGCAAGCTCTACGGCCGGCGGCGGCTGGTGGTGCGCCACGATGGCGCCGCGAAATCCGCGCTGGTCTATGTTGCGCGCCGCAACGAGGAAGGCCGCGCCCGGCCCGGTTACATGGAAATCGTCATCGACGCCGCACGCGACTGGGATTTTCCGGCCGAATACATTCGCGCGCTGGAGCGCCGGCTGTCCTCCGGCCTGCGCGGCGCGCGCGCGCTTGAAACCGGAGAAGCCGGATGAACGTCATTCGCCACATCACCATCCGTGGCCGCGTGCAGGGCGTCGGCTATCGCGCCTTCGTCGAATTCGAGGCGCGCAAGCGGAGCATCGAAGGCTGGGTGCGTAACCTGCGCGACGGGTCGGTCGAGGCGTTGTTTGCCGGCGACGAGCGCAAGGTCGCCGAGGTCGTCGACGAATCCCGCTACGGGCCGTCGGGTGCGCGCGTCGATGCGCTCGATCAGCGCGACGGAAGGAAGGAAGAGCTCAGGCTGCGCCGGCCCGGCGAAGCCTTCTCGGTGTTGCCGACGTTCTGATCGGCCGTTTCGCCAAATAATCCCTCGAATTCCCGCCGCAGCACCGCGTCGACTTCCGGCATCGACACCGGCAACCCGAGATCGACAAAGCTAGTGACGCCGTAGCGCGGCTCGCGCACGCCGCACGGCACGATGCCGGAAAAATGCGTGAGGTCCGGATCGACGTTGAGCGCGATGCCGTGCAGCGTCACCCATTGCTTCACGCGGATGCCGAGCGCGGCGATCTTGTCTTCACGGCCGTCGCCTTTTTCCGGGCGGCGAACCCAGACGCCGATGCGGTCTTCGCGCCGCTCGCCGCGCACATTGAAAGCGCCAAGCGTGCGGATGAGCCATTCCTCCAGCGTGGCGACGAAGCGCCGCACGTCCGGCCCGCGCCGTTTCAGGTCGAGCATCACGTAGGCCACGCGCTGGCCGGGCCCGTGATAGGTCATCTGGCCGCCACGGCCGGTCTGGTGGACCGGAAAGCGCGCCTCGATCAGTTCCTGCGGCTGGGCGCTGGTGCCGGATGTATAGAGCGGCGGGTGTTCCAGCAGCCACACCAGCTCTGGCGCCGTCCCGGCGGCGATCGCGGCGGCGCGCGCCTCCATGGCGGCGACCGCGGCCTCGTAAGGCTCAAGGATGTCGCTGATCCGCCACTCGACCGGCGCCGATCCGGCGCCAGCCGGCAGCCCGACCGTCAAATCGCTGCGCGTATTAACCACCCGCTAACCATACCATGGTGACCTGAGGGTCGCCCGCACTCCAGCGGAACATAGGAATTCAAAAAAGTGGCCACAATCGACAAGGTTCCGCTCGACATCACCGTGGTGCTCGGCACCACCGAAATGCCGGTCCACCAGGTGCTGCGGCTCGGCCGCGGCGCCATCATCGAGCTCGACGCCTCGGAAGACGACCCGGTGCAGATCCTCGCCAACAATCTGCCGGTGGCGAAAGGGACGGTGGTGGTCAACGGCAACAAGATCGCGGTCGAGGTCGCCGAGCTTCTGCAGCGCCCGCCGGACATGCGCTGAGCCGTTTCAAGCGGCCCTTGTAGCCTCAAACCCTATTTGTTACATGGTCCGCCGTCTGGGACGTGGGGCCATAAGCTTGGCTTTTCAGGGCTTTTCGTCCTCTCCCCATGCGGTCGTGGCGGAATTGGTAGACGCACTAGCTTGAGGTGCTAGCGGGGCAACCCGTGGAGGTTCGAGTCCTCTCGACCGCACCAGCCTGAGAGATTTCGGCTTTCGCTCCCGCTACTGCGGGACCGTTGTCCGCCAGCCGTAGGCGGACTCCATGCTGATCGGCTTGGTATCCGCCGAGGCGTGTTTGCTCGAAAGTCTGCCGGCGTGGCGGCGGACGGCGCTCAGGGCGGACTGGCTGCTGGTGGCGCTGGTCCGCACGATGCGCGGCCAGGCAGTGCGGTCGGAGCCGGACGCGACCAGCTCGGGCACCGACTTCGGACGTTCGCCCGACGCCACCACCTGCACGATTTTGTAACCGCCGGCCTTGAGCTCCCTGAGCAGCACCGGCACCGCCATCGCGGTGGCCGGGTGGATGTCGTGCAGCAGCACGATGCCGCGGCCGCGCGCGTCGAGCCGCCGCATCGCCTTGCGTACGATTTCCTTGGCGGTGATGCCCTTGAACCAGTCATCCGCGACGACATCCGCGCTCCAGGTCACCAGTGATTTCGACTCGAGGAAATTCTCGACCGACTTGGTGCGGCCGAAGCCGGGGATACGGAAGAACGGCGCCACGCCGCGCGCATCACCGAGCGCCGCGTCGACCGACGCGATGCCGCGATCGACTTCCTGCGCCACCTGCTGCGCCGTCAGGCGCTGGAAGGCGAAGGGGTGATCCTGGCTGTGCGTGCCGATGGTGTGGCCGGCATTGTAGATGCGGCGGACCAGCGACGGATAGGCGTGCGCCATCTCGCCGACGAGGAAGTAGGTCGCCTTCACGCACTCCGACGCCAGCGCGTCGAGCACGATGCTCGAATAAGGCGGGATCGGCCCGTCGTCGAAGGTCAGCACCACCTCATGATCGTTGAGCGGCAAAGAGTCCGGATACTGGATCTTGCCGAGGCGGGTGAACTCACCCGGCGTGACGATGAGCACGCGGCTGGTGCCGAGCGCGTTCGGATGGCCGGGGCATTCCGCGGCGCTGGCTGCCGATTGAACTCCGATCGACCCAAACGAGCCCAACACAAGGCAACACAAAGCGAGCGCGAAACGGCGCATTTTGACCCCCGTCCCCGCGCTTTTGTTGTTGGATCCCCCGGATGGCGGCGCGGTGAAGGGACGCTACGGATTGCCACATGAATCGGAAATTAACGGAAGTATTTGTCCACAGAAGGTTTTCTTGTTGATGGCTGGACACGCACGCGGCGTGGGCGCGATTTTTTCAGTGCAAATTTTTTGCGCCCGCAGGCACCACGTGGACGATTCGGTAGCCGCGCGCTTTGAGCGCGCGCAGGAACGCCGGCAGCATCGCGGCGGTGTGCGATTTGGTATCGTGAAACAGCACGATGCCGCGCCTGACGTGCTCGATGCGGCCGAGGATGAGCTGCAACTCCTGCTCGGGCGTCATGGGATTCCAGTCGCTGGCCCAGACGTCGGCGCCGAACACCATGATGTTGCGCGCCTGCAGCCGGTCGAGCAGGGCCGGGCTTGAGGCAAATCCGGGGAACCGGAAAAACGGCGTCGTCGGCTTGATCCGCCGCTCGCCGTAGAGCGCGAACTCGTCCTCCTCGATGCCGCGATTGATGTCGCCCTCGGCGGCCGCCAGCGAAAGCCGGTTCAGCAGCGGGTGGTGATAGGTGTGATGGCCGACGGTGTGGCCCTCGGTCAACTCGCGGCGGGCGAGGGCGGGGAATTCCGCCGTGGCCTTGCCGACCAGAAAGAAAGTGGCAAGCACGCATTCGTGCTTGAGCGCGTCGAGCACGCGCGGCGTGGTTGCCGGCCACGGCCCGTCGTCGAAGGTGAGGACGAGCTCCTTGTCCTCGAGCGGCAGCGTGGTGGGGAATTCCTTGCGGCCGACGTGCGGTGTGGTCCTCGCGTCGACGGCAATCGTACGCGCGGTGCCGAGCGCGTCGGCGTTGCCCGGACACGGCTCCGCCGCAGCGGCCAACGGGATTGCGGCGGCGACGGACAGAATGGTGATGAAACGAATCATGATGCGTTCGGGCGTCGGCAATTGAACCCAAGCCTCACAGTGCGGCAAGCGTGCGATAAAAGTTCGGTTTACGCGTTAATCATTTGCCCGCCCGAAAACCGCGGCGTACAAACGCCGCGCCGTTAACGGTCCTCACACGAGCTTCGGCATGCTCGAAAAAGTACAAAAAAGAGCCAGGCGTCCCAAGCTCTCCCTTCGCGGAGATGACGGCTCCATTCGGCCCGAATTCGTTAAAAAGGTCGCCCGCGCGATCAAGCCGGGCAAAGAAAAAACGCTGCGCGCGCTGGTCGGCGACCTGCACGAAGCCGACCTCGGCGACCTTTTGGAACAGCTCGATCCGGAGCTTCGCCCGCGGCTGATCGAGCTGCTGGGCATCCACTTCGATTACACCGCGCTGACCGAAGTCGACGATGCGGTGCGCGATGAAATCCTCGAAGAGCTGCCGGCGCAGGCAGTCGCGGAAGGCGTGCGCGACCTCGATTCCGACGACGCGGTCGCGATCCTCGAGGACCTGCCCAAGGACGAACAGACCGAGATCCTCGCCCAGTTGCCGTCGCTCGAGCGGGTCGCGCTCGCTCAACGGCTCGATTATCCCGACGATTCCGCCGGCCGGCGGATGCAGACCGAGTTCATCGCAGTGCCACCGGCGTGGAACGTCGGCTCCGCGATCGACTACATGCGCGAGACCGCCGATCTGCCGGAGCGGTTCTACCAGCTCTACGTGGTGGACGGCGATTACAAGTATCTGGGGGCGGTGGGGCTCGACCGGCTGCTGCGCACCAAGCGTCCGGTGCCGATCACGGAATTGATGGATGAGGAACGCCGGTTCGTGCACGCGACCGACGACCAGGAGGAAGTGGCGCGCCAGTTCGAGCGCTACAATCTGGTGTCGGTGCCTGTGGTCGACGCAAGCGAACGTCTGGTCGGCGTGATTACCGTCGACGACGTGGTCGACGTCATCGAGGAAGAAGCGGAAGAAGACATCAAGGCTCTCGGCGGCGTGACCAGCGACGAAGAATTGTCCGACACGGTGTGGACCATCGCGCGCGGCCGCTTCAACTGGCTGCTGGTGAATCTCGCGACGGCGTTCCTGGCGTCATCGGTGCTCGGCCTGTTCGAAGGCCAGTTGCAGAAGATGGTGGCGCTTGCGGTGCTGGCGCCGATCGTCGCCAGCCAGGGCGGCAACGCCACCACGCAGACCATGACCGTGGCGGTGCGCGCGCTGGCGACGCATGATCTCACCGACGCCAACGCATGGCGCGTGATCGTCCGCGAGCTGTCGGTCGGGTTGCTCAACGGCGTGGCGTTCGCCGTCATCACCGGCATCGCGGCTTACGTCTGGTTTCACGTGCCGGGCCTCGGCATCGTCATCGGGCTCGCCATGATCTGCAATCTCGTAGCGGCGGCTCTCGGCGGCATTCTCATTCCGCTGGCGCTCAATCATTTGCGCGTCGATCCGGCGGTGGCCTCGAGCCCGTTCGTGACGACGGTGACCGACGTGGTCGGCTTCTTCTCGTTCCTCAGCATCGCGACGCTGTGGTTCGGCCTGCGCTGACACGGCAATAAATCGTTCACCATCTTTGCTGACCACCCATTAAGGCTGTCTGCCTAGCGTGCCTTGGGTAGTGTGGGGATTTGTGCGGTGGGCGGCAAAGCGAATGCCGAGGCGGCTGATGGCGGCGCCATGCGCCGGCTGCTGGCCTTGAGCGCGCCGCCGGTCCGGCCGCGCCCACGGCAAATTTTTTCCGCTTCACGCCTCATCGTCCTCGTCGCGCTGTTTGGCATTTGCGCGACGTTCGCGGCCACCGCCATCGGCTACGAGCTTGCGCGCGTGAGCGACGAGCGCGCCGCAGCCGACCACCGTACGGCATTGCGCGACAGCATTTCAGAATTCCGTGCGCTGTTCGGGCAGGTGAACGAGATCGATCCGCGTTTCGTGCGCCTGATCGAGCAGGGCAGCCACCTCAAGGGACTGAAGTTCGAAACCGACCCCGCGGGCGCGCGTGAGATGCAGCCTGTCCTCAACGGCGACGGCCGCATCATCGGCTTCTTCACCTGGGACCACGAGCGGCCGATGACGCGCCTCATGGACCGGTTGTTGCCACTTATCGCCGGGATCGCCGGTGCACTCGCCGGCATCGCGGCCTTTTCAATCTGGCAAATGCGGCGCATGCGGCGCGCGTCGGCTGCAAACGACAACGCCGCGCCGCCTGTCGAATTGGCCAAGCCCGTTCCTGTGCAGGATCACGCGCTTGTGCCTGCCGTGTCGGCAAACGGCAGCGTGAGCAGTGACGAGACATTCATCCGGCGTGAACTGCCACGCGCGCTCGCCGCCAACGAATTGCATTTGCATTATCAGCCGATCGTTTCCGCTCAAGGCGCGCTGATCGTCGGCGTCGAGGCGCTGTTGCGCTGGACCCACCCGGAGCGCGGCGCGATAGGGCCCGCGGCTTTCATTCCGGTGGCGGAGCGGATGGACCTGATGGACGAGCTCGGCGTCTTCGTGCTGCGCCGCGCGCTCACCGACGCCAAGCGCTGGCCCGGCCTTTACGTCGCGGTCAATCTGTCGCCGGTGCAGATGCGCGCGAGCGCCATCGTCGATCTGGTGCGCGCGACGCTGTACGAAACCGGTGTTTCGCCGTCGCGGCTGGTGCTGGAAATCACCGAAGGCGTGCTCATCGACAAACCGGACGACATGCTCCGGCGCATCGAGGAATTGCATGCGCTCGGCGTGCGCATCGCGCTCGACGATTTCGGCTCTGGCTATTCCAACCTCGGCTATTTGCAGCGCTTCCCGCTCGACAAGCTCAAGATAGACCGGAGCTTCGTTTCGGGGCTTAGCCGCGGGTCGAGCGGCGGCGTCATCATCCAGGCGATCATCGCGCTCGGCCGAGCGCTCGGTGTCGGCGTGCTGGCCGAGGGCGTCGAAACAGAGGAACAGCGGGTGCTGCTGCGCCTTGCCGGCTGCGACGAAATGCAGGGCTACCTGTTCGCCAAGCCCGGCCCGGCCTTCGCCATCGACAGGCTGCTGACGCAGACCAAGGTCGAACCGGCGTCCAAGGCCGCCGGTATGCGCACGGTTCGCCCGCTCCCGCAGGCGCGAACGGCCTGATAGAGTTAGCCCTGCTGATCGCGCCAATCCGGCGCGGCGGAGGGCGATGAATGATTCCGAATGCCTGGTCGGGTTTCGATTTCGGCCTCGGCGCCGAGGTCGAGATGCTGCGCAAGACCGTCAACGGCTTCGCGCAGGACCGCATCGCGCCGCGCGCCGACGAGATCGACCGCAACAACGAATTCCCGCGCGAGCTGTGGCCGGAGATGGGCGCGCTCGGCCTGCACGGCATCACGGTCGAGGAAGAATATGGCGGCGCCGGGCTCGGTTATCTCGCGCATTGCGTGGCGATGGAGGAAATCTCGCGCGCTTCCGCTGCGATCGGCCTTTCGTACGGCGCGCATTCCAACCTCTGCGTCAACCAGCTTCGCCGCAATGGCAATGCCGAGCAGAAGCAAAAATATTTGCCCAAACTGATTTCCGGCGAGCACGTCGGCGCGCTGGCGATGTCGGAACCGGGCGCGGGCTCTGATGTCGTCTCCATGCGCACACGCGCCGAGAGAAAAGGCGACCGCTACGTGCTCAACGGCTCCAAGATGTGGATCACCAACGGGCCGGTCGCCGACACGCTGGTCGTCTACGCCAAGACCGACCGCACCGCGGGCGCGCGCGGCATCACGGCCTTCATCATCGAAAAGGGCATGAGGGGGTTCGCGCCGGCGCAGAAGCTCGACAAGCTCGGTATGCGCGGCTCCGACACCAGCGAACTGGTGTTCACCGATTGCGAGGTGCCGGAAGAGAACGTGCTCGGCGCGGTCGGCAACGGCGTCAACGTGCTGATGTCCGGCCTCGATTACGAGCGGGTGGTGCTCGCCGCCGGTCCGCTCGGCATCATGCAGGCCTGCCTCGACGTGGTGATCCCTTACGTCCACGACCGCCAGCAGTTCGGCCAGCCGATCGGCCGCTTTCAACTGGTGCAGGCCAAGCTCGCAGATATGTACGTGACCATGAATGCGTCCAAGGCCTATGTGTACGCCGTGGCACGCGCCTGCGACGACGGCCGCACAACGCGCGAGGACGCCGCCGGCGCGATCCTCTATGCCGCCGAGCGGGCAACCTGGATGGCGCTGGAGGCGATCCAGTGCCTCGGCGGCAACGGCTACATCAACGAGTTTCCGACCGGCCGTCTGCTGCGCGACGCCAAGCTCTACGAGATCGGGGCGGGCACCAGTGAAATCAGGCGCATGCTGATTGGCCGGGAAATTTTCGAGAAGACGCGGTAACGGGCCTCGCCAGCGGGTTGCGGTGCGCCAGGCGAATAGTCAGATCGGCATCCGATAACCGTAGAATTCGTGATCTTCGTTGTATCCGCCTTGGCCGGCGCCAAGGTCCGCGAAATCGTGAACGAATTCGATTGCCGCGATCCATTTCACCATCTTGAAGCCGAGCTCATTCTCGCAGCGTAGCCGCAGCGGCGCGCCGTGCAGGACGCTCACGGGCGCGCCGTTCATTTCATAAGCAAGGATAGTCAAGTCATGGCGCATGTTGGATATGCGATGCACGTCATAATAGCGCCCCGCGGCGCTGCCATCGGCAAGTGAGTAGAACACGGCGTAACGGGCGTCACGAGTCGGACGCACCAGCTCGAGAATGTGACGCATGGGTACGCCGCCCCACTTCGCGACGCCGGACCATCCCTGGATGCAGAAATGTGTGGTGATTTGCTCCTGCTTCGGCATCGCTTTCAGTTCCGCGTAGGAGAATGTCTTCGGCGCTTCCACCAGGCCGCCGACCCGCAGAGAGAAATTCCTAAAGCCATCGGCGGCGAGTGCATCATATTCGGCTGACTTGGGCATGGTGCCATTCGGCCAGAAATGCGGTGAGATGTCCTTTTCCGTTAGTTGGCTGTTTGCGTCCCACCACTCTGTCAAGGCATTGAAAGGCCACATCATGAACTCGCCGACCTGCTGAACGACGCGGGCGTATCGGATGGTGAACGGCGAGGCCAGCCACCAGGTCACGGCCACTAGCGCCATGGCCGGAACGAAAATCGCAAAACCGCTCCATGAATTGTCATGCACCCCGGCGAACATCATGTTGAGGTTTACCCGTGCGCCGGTGATGAACACCAAGGTCACGTGGGCCAGAATGAAGAGCAGGAACCACCACATCGCCAAAAAGTGGATCGACCGAGCGCGTTGGCGGTTGAGCAATTTGCCGAACCAGCCCAGCCGGTTTGAGATCGCAGGGCCCTGCATGAAGCCCGTGAAGATGGATATGGGCGCCGCGACAAACACGGTGATGAAGTAGGTCAATTGCTGGAGGCTGTTGTAGCGGGTCCAGCTTTCGTCGACAGGAAACGTGAGCGACAGATATTGGATCGCAGTCGAGATGGCGTTCGGGAACACTTCCCATGTGGTCGGCACCAGCCTCTGCCATTGGTCCGTCCAGAACAGCAGCGCGTAGACGAGGGCGCCGTTGATGATCCACAGCAGACCGAACGAGAAGTGCCACCAGCGCGCAAGACCGATGGAATGCCGGATGCCGGGAATGCCCAGCCAGCCCGGCAGGGTCACGGAATCGTCTTTCGCGGTCCAAATCCGCTCCGGGGGCACCGATTTCTGGAAGCGGAACCACTCGGTGCCGGGCGTGCAGTCGCGCATCCAATACAGGCGTGGATGGTCTGCGAGGACCTGGAGGCCGGAGCGGACGATGAATGCCATGAAAAGAATGTTCAGAAAGTGCTGCACACGCAGCCACGCTGGGAAGCCGCTGGTGACGGCCACTGCGGATTGCGGGGCGCCGGGGTAGCGCACAAGAAAATCCTGCACCGCAGGCAACTCCCGCAACGCCTGAGCCACGGCCACGCCGACGACTAACAAAACAAAACCGAGCGGCAGCACCCACAGCACGTTGATCCAGCGCTTACCGATCCTGATCTTGGGCACCACGCCAACCTGGGGCGGCAACCAGTCATTCAGTCGAACACGATCGTCCGCCGGGCTGAGCTTTGCCTCGATAGGATCGTGGGGGAGCGGGACAAGGGGCGTGCTCATCGGTACCGTCTGCTTCCTCGGTGTAGCAAAATGGCCAGATGTTTTGGCCAATCGCTAGGTCATTGGCCCAGTCGGCCAGAGGCCCGCGACGCACCGTTAACGCCTGAAACCGGCGAATCAGCTAGTGCGGTGGCCGATAAATCAGCGATGGGGACGGGCCATGATGCGGGTGCGGCTGAAGGCTGACGGGCGGATCGTCGAAATCCTGCCCGACGGCAGCGAGAAGACCATCGACCATAACGATCCTGGGACGTTCGTGCGGCACGTGCGCTCGCGCTGCGGGTTGACGCAGACGGCATTCGCCCAGCGCATCGAGGTGCCGGTCGAGACCGTACGCAATTGGGAGCAGGGCAAGCGCGCGCCACGTGGCCCGGCGCGGGCCTTG
>JBAUHH010000265.1:0-7951 GCA_049680165.1 Pseudolabrys sp. | reverse complement strand
CTTTCGCGGGGACGAACGGAGAATAAATCGATTCAGCTAAACTGGATCAGACTCTAGCGTCCGCAAAGAACAAGGACCCGCGGGCCCTTTGCTTCGCAAGATCGCTCGTCGTCAGTGCGAGAGCACTGCGAGCAGCAGCAGCGCCACGATGTTCGTGATCTTGATCATCGGATTGACCGCCGGACCCGCCGTGTCCTTGTAGGGATCGCCGACGGTGTCGCCGGTCACGGCGGCTTTATGCGCCTCCGAGCCCTTGCCGCCGTAATGGCCGTCCTCGATGTACTTCTTGGCGTTGTCCCACGCGCCACCGCCCGACGTCATCGAAATCGCGACGAACAATCCGGTGACGATCACGCCGAGCAGCATGGCGCCGACCGCGGAGAACGCCGCCGACTTGCCGCCCGCGCCGCCACCAGCGACCAGGTAAATGACGAAATACACGACGATCGGCGACAGCACCGGCAGTAGCGACGGGATGATCATTTCCTTGATCGCCGCCTTGGTCAGCATGTCGACCGCGCGGCCGTAGTCGGGCTTGGTCGTGCCCTTCATGATGCCGGGGTTTTCGCGGAACTGCCGGCGCACTTCCTCGACGATCGCGCCGGCGGCGCGGCCGACCGCGGTCATGCCCATGGCGCCGAACAGATACGGCAACAGGCCGCCGAACAGCAGGCCGACGACGACGTAAGGATTGGTCAGCGCGAAGTCGAGCTTGATGCCCTGGAAATAGGGATGCTCGGCGGCGTGGCTGGTGAAGAAGTTCAAGTCCTGGTTATAGGCCGCGAACAACACCAGCGCGCCGAGGCCGGCGGAGCCGATGGCGTAACCTTTGGTGATCGCCTTTGTGTTGTTGCCGACCGCGTCGAGCGCGTCGGTCGACTTGCGCACCTCTTTCGGCAGGCCCGCCATCTCGGCGATGCCGCCGGCATTGTCGGTGACCGGCCCGAACGCGTCGAGCGCGACCACCATGCCGGCGAGCGCGAGCATGCTGGTGACGGCAATCGCGATGCCGAACAGTCCCGCCATGCCGTAGGCGACGAGAATGCCGGCGATGATGACGAGAGCCGGCAGCGCTGTCGATTCAAGCGAGATCGCCAACCCTTGAATGATGTTGGTGCCGTGACCGGTCACCGAGGCCGCCGCGATCGACTTCACCGGGCGGAAATTGGTGCCGGTGTAGTACTCGGTGATCCAGATGATGAGACCGGTGACCACCAGGCCGACGATCGCGCAGATGAAGAGATGCATGCCGGTGTACGGCGCGCCCGCGATCGGGCCGAACCCGACCAGCATGTACGTCACGTAGGCGATCGCGAACAGCGACAGCACCGCCGAGGCGATGAAGCCCTTGTAGAGCGCGCCCATGATCGACTGGTTGGCGCCGAGCCGCACGAAGAACGTGCCGATGATCGAGGTGATGATGCAGGCGCCGCCGATGCCGAGCGGATAGATCATCATGTTGCTCAGGATCGGCGTCGAGGCGAAGAAGATCGACGCCAGCACCATGGTCGCGACGATGGTCACCGCATAAGTCTCGAACAGGTCGGCGGCCATGCCGGCGCAGTCGCCGACATTGTCGCCCACGTTGTCGGCAATGGTCGCCGGGTTGCGCGGATCGTCTTCCGGAATGCCGGCCTCGACCTTGCCGACGAGATCGCCGCCAACGTCGGCGCCCTTGGTGAAGATGCCGCCGCCGAGACGGGCGAAGATCGAGATCAGCGAAGCGCCGAAGCCGAGCGCGACCAGCGCGTCGATCACGGTGCGGTCGTTCACCGCCAGGTGCAGGTGCTGGGTGAGGAACGCGAAATAGCCGACCACGCCGAGCAGCGCGAGCCCGGCGACGAACATGCCGGTGATCGCGCCCGACTTGAACGCAAGCTCGAGGCCGCCGGCGAGCGAGCTGATCGCGGCCTGCGCCGTGCGCACGTTGGCACGCACCGAGACATTCATGCCGATGAAGCCGGTCGCGCCCGACAGGATCGCGCCGATGGCAAAGCCCGCCGCGACCAGCCAGCCGAGCGCCCAGCCGAGGATCAGGAAGATCACAATGCCGACGATGCCGATGGTGGCGTATTGCCGCTTGAGATAGGCCTGCGCGCCCTCGCGCACCGCCAGCGAGATCTCCTGCATCTTCGGCGAGCCGGCGTCCGCCCGCATCACCGACCCGATCGCCCAGACGCCGTAAACGATGGCGAGCAGGCCACAGCCAATGATCACCCACAATGTCGTCATGGTGATTCAACCTCGATTTGAATTGGAGCAGGCAGGAAACTGTCCCTGGCCGGCGCCTGAACGTCGAGGATGGCCGCTTGAAGGCGCTTCACCCCGACCGGGAAAGCGGGAGGGATATAGCCAAAAAGGACGCGTCAGCGCAACGCCGCACAAGCCCTTGAATCACAGGCTTTCGTTTCTCGCGATCAAGCCGCGGCGCGCCGGTCGCGCACGAACAGCCAGGCCAGCAACACGCCGGCGGCGATGACCGTCGGGAAGATCATCTCGTTGACCGCCGCCCAGCCGAGTCTGTCGAGCAATTGGCCGGAGCCGAACGAGGAGATCGCCATCGCCCCGAAGATCAGGAAATCGTTGAACGCCTGCACCTTGTTGCGCTCGTTCGCCCGGTGGCAGCGGGTCACCATCGTGGTCGCGCCGATGAAGGCGAAGTTCCAGCCGACGCCGAGCAACGCGAGCCCCGTCCAGAAGTGGGCAACCGTGATGCCTGAAAGGCCCACTACCCCGGTCACGGCGATGAGGACTAAGCCCAGCGCCGTGATGCGCTCGACCCCGAACCGCGCGATCAGCGTGCCGGTGATGAAGCTCGGCGCGTACATCGCCAGCACGTGCCACTGGATACCGAGCGCCGCGTCGGTGACCGAATGCCCGCAATCGACCATGGCGAGCGGCGCCGAGGTCATCACCATGTTCATCATGGCGTAGCTCGCGACCCCGCAGGCGACCGCGACGATGAAGCGCGGCGTGGCGGCGATTTCGGAAAGCGGCCGGCCTCCGCTCCTGTGCGCGGCCGGCAGCGGCGGGATTTTCACGAAGATCAAAACGATCGCCGCGAGCAGCGCGCACACCGACTGGCCGATATAGCTCGCCGCGAACAGATGCGGCGTCAGCAGGTCCTTGGTGTAGATCACGAGCTGCGGCCCGATCAGCGCCGCGAACACGCCGCCCGCGAGCACCCACGACACCATCTTCGGCCGCAACGCTTCGCTCGCGGTATCGGCGGCGGCAAAACGGTACGATTGATGCGCGGCGGCATATAACCCGGCGCAGAACGTGCCGACGAGCAGCCCCCAGAAGCTGCCGTGCATGACCGCGCTGTACGAGATGAGGCCGGAGACGATGCCGAGCGCCGAGCCGGTCTGCAGCGCGAAGCGCCGCCCGTAATGGCGCGCCAGCCAGCCGAGCGGCAGCGTGCCGAACCACATGCCGAACACCATGCAGGTGATCGGCAGGGTCGCCAGGCCTTTGTCGGGCGCGAGCACCGCTCCGATGATGCTCGCGGTGCTGACCACGACGGTGTTGTTGCCGCCGGCGAGCGCCTGCGCCACCGCCAGCACCTTCGCGTTGCGGCGGGCGAGATTGTCGTCGACGTGCTTGTCGGTAAGAGGCTCGGCCAGCGCCGACATTGAGGGCTCCCGGGGCCGCCCTTGTAGCGGCGATTCCCCGCCATCGCCAATACCGCCCACGCAAGGCTGCGATGCTAATCGTTTCGGTCGAAGCGCCAGGCGCCCGGATGGGAAATGGTCGCCAGGCGCGCGTCGGCGATCGAGCGCGCGCCGATCTGGCCGAGCGAGGAGCGCAATTCATCGACGTAGAGATCGATGAGATGCGTCGGCCCCTGGTCCCCAAGCGCCGCGAGCGCCCACAGAAAGCTCTTGCCGGCAAAGGCGGCGTTGGCGCCGAGCGCCAGCGCGCGCATGACGTCCTGTCCGCTGCGGATGCCGCTGTCGAGCACGATAGTGGCCTTCTTGCCGACCGCCGAAACGATCGCCGGCAGGCAATCGATCGACGGCGCCAGCGCCTCGATCTGCCGGCCGCCGTGGTTCGACACCCAGATGCCGTCGATGCCCATCGACACCGCCTTCTCGGCGTCAGCGGGATGGAGCACGCCCTTCACCAGCATCGGGCCTTTCCACTTGTCGCGGTAGCGCGCAACTTCTTCCCAGGAGAACACACCCCCCATGTTGTTGCGTGCGAAGCCGATGACCTCGTTGGTACCTGCATTCTTGCCGACGTATTGGCGGATGGTGGCAAAGCGCGGATAGCCGTTGCACAAGAGCGCCCACAGCCATCGCGGCCGCACGATCATCTCGCGGATCATGCGCGGCGTCGGATGGAATTCGCGGCCGAGCCCCGCATAGCTTTCGCGCGAGCGCGTCGTGCGCACCGGCACGTCGATGGTCAACGCCAGCACTTTCACGCCGGCAGCGGTGGCGCGCTTGATCAGGTCGAAACCGATGGCGTGATCATTCTGATAGAAACGATAGAGCTGGAGCCAGAACACATCGGGCGCCACCTTGGCGACGTCCTCGATGGTGGCGCCGCCGGCGACACCCAGCGTGTAGGGCACGCGCGCGCGTTGCGCGGCTTTCGCCAGCATCAGGTCTGCGCCCGGCCACACCAGCGAAGGCCCGCCCATCGGCGCGATGCCGATCGGCGCGGCGTAGCGTGTGCCGAACAATTCGACGTCGACTGGCGGCACGGTGGTGATGCCGCCGTAACGCGGAACGATCTTGATGGCGTCGAACGCCGCCCAGTTGTGCGCAATGCCGACGTCCGCGCCCGCACCAGTGTCGCCATATTCGAACGAGAACAGCGGCACGTTGTCTTTCGCCTTCGCCCGCAAATAGGCGGAGGTCGGGAACAGCTTGTGCAGCCGTTCGAAATTCGAGCCGATCCCATGCGGCATTTGGGCCATTTCTTTTTTCGCCGTCATGTCGTGCATGGCGCTACCCCGTTCGCGATTTCCCGCACTTTATAGCGCCGCCACGCCCGTTCGTCTTGCGGTTTTCAGAAATGGCTGAAGGAGGCGTGCTTGAAGGCGAGCGCCTTGCCATCGGCGCCGACGAAGCGGGCGCCTGCGCCGGCCGAGATGACGCCGATTTCTGTCAGCTCGACGCCGGCGGCTTCCGCCGCCGCGCGCAGGGGCGCGACGTGACCCGGCCGCGCCGTGCAGACGATCTCGTAATCGTCGCCGCCGGTCAGGATGGTTTCCATCAACGCCGAATCGGATTGCAGCGCCGCCTTCGCCGCCTCCGACAGCGGAATCTTGGCGACGGCGATTTCCGCCGCGACGCCGGAGACGCGCGCGAGCTTGCCGAGATCGCCGGCGAGACCGTCGGAAACATCCATCGCCGCCGAGGCGTGTTCGCGGATAGCGTCGGCGAGTTTGGATCGCGGTTGCGGCAGCAGATAGCGCGACAGCAGATGCTCGCGTTGCGCGGGCGCGAGCTTCAACGTGCTTCCCTTGCGCAGTTGCATGCCGAGCGCGGCATCGCCAATCGTGCCGGTGACCATCACGCGGTCGCCCGGCTTGGCGCCGGCGCGGCGCACCATGCGGCCATCCGGCACCGAACCGAACATCGCCACCGAAATCGTCACCGGACCCGGCGTGCGCACGGTGTCGCCACCGAACAGCGGACAGGCGAATTGATCTGCGTCCGCTTTCAATCCTTTCGCGAAGGATGTGAGCCAGTCGTCGCCCGCGCTCTCCGGCAAAGCCAACGACAGCAGGAAGCCGAGCGGCTTGGCGCCCTTGGCGGCAAGGTCGGAGAGATTCACGCGCAGCGATTTCTGCGCCACCGCGTCGGGCGGATCGTCGTCGAAGAAGTGCACGCCGCCGACAATCGCGTCGGTGGTCAGCACCAGATCGCATCCCGCCGGCGGCTTAATGAAGGCGGCATCGTCGCTCAGCGCGAGCGCGCCGGGTGCTTTCGCCAGCGGCTTGAAGAAACGCGCGATCAGGCGATCCTCGCCCGAACTGTTATCGTCGCGCGCGGCCATCGCCCTCACCCGCTGAATTCGTTCGCTCGTATCTGCCGCGCCAGTTGGTCGAGCACGGCGTTGATCATGCCGGTCTCGTCGCGCTCGACGAAGGCGGCGGCGACATCGGCATATTCCGATACCACGACGCGCGCCGGCACGTCGGTGCGGTGCCCGAGCTCATAGGCGCCGGCGCGCAACACCGCGCGCAAGATTGCCTCGATGCGCTTGAGCGGCCAGCTTTTTTGCAACGCCTCGTCGATACGCGGATCGAGCGCACGCTGCTCGCGCACCACGCCGGACACGATATCGCGGAAGAACGCGGCCTCGGCCGGAAGATATTGCTCGCCTTCGACCTCGCGGCCGATCCAGTGGCTTTCGAACTCCGCGAGAATTTCGTTCAAGCCCGTGCCGGCGAGATCCATCTGGTAGAGCGCCTGCACCGCGGCAAGCCGCGCGGCGCCGCGGCGGTTGGCCTTGCGCTCGTCTTTCGCTGGCGCGTGCGCAGCCGCCATCATTTCCCCGCGAGTTCGCGTTTGAGTCTCACCATGGCAAGCGCGGCATGCGCGGCCTCGGCGCCCTTGTGGCCTTTGCCGCCGCCGACACGCGCCTGCGCCTGGCCTTCATTGTCGACGGTAAGGATGCCGTTGCCGACCGGCAGCTGGCTCAGCGTGAGGTCCATCAATCCGCGCGCCGATTCATTCGACACGATGTCGAAGTGATAGGTCTCGCCCTGGATCACGCAACCGAGCGCCACCACGCCGTCAAAAGGCGCGCGCTTCTTCTGCGCAGCGTCCACGGCCATCGCGATCGCACCGGGAACCTCGAGCGCGCCCGGCACAGTGATACGCTCGTAGGACGCGCCCGCTTCGTCGAGCACTTGCGCCGCTCCTTGCAGCAGCTTGTCCGCGATCTGCTCGTAGTAACGCGCTTCGACGATCAGCATGCGCAGCTTTTCGGCGCGCTTTGGCGCGCTGCTTTTCTTCTTGGCCATAATGTCACTGTTCCTTGTTCCGCCGCGTGGTAGCAAGCGGATCGCCCACAAACAAGCGCCTTACTGCTTTTCCATGAGCCGCGCGGCGTAGCGCGCCATCTGATCGACTTCAAGATTGACGTCGCTGCCCTCGCGCACCTCGCCGAGCGTCGTCACCTTTAACGTATGCGGAATGATCAGCACGGAGAATGTGTCGTCCTCGACCGCATTAACCGTCAACGAGATACCGTCGAGCGCCACCGAACCCTTGGTCGCGACAAACCGCGACAGCGCCGGCGGTGCGCGCAAGGCAAGCCGGGACATTTCCGTCATATCCTCGCGCGCGATGATACGCGCCAGCCCGTCAACATGACCCGCCACCAGATGACCGCCGAGTTCGTCGCCGAGTTGCAACGAGCGTTCGAGATTGACGCGGCTGCCGTGCCGCCAGGCGCCGACCGTGGTCACGGCGAGCGTCTCGGCCGCGGCGTCGACGGCGAACCAGCGGCGGCCTTCTTCCTCGCCGACGCCGACCACCGTCATGCACACGCCCGAGCAGGCGATCGAGGCGCCCTCGACCAGAGCCGCGCGCGGATAATCGCACGCGATGGTGATACGGTGCAGGTTGTCGGCGCGCGGTTTGACCGAGCGCACCTCGCCGACGTCTGTGACAATGCCGGTGAACATCTAGGGGCGCCCGAAATGATCGACGCAGTCTTCGCCGATCTCCTCGCTGGTCAACAGCTCCATGTTCTCCATGAGCGATTCAAGCTTCATGCCGTCGAGCGCCTCGATGCCGTTCGCGCCGATGGTCTTCGGTGAGCGGAACAGGAAGGCCTCGTCCACCAGATCACCCTTCAGGAAACTTGCCGCCACCATCGGTCCGCCTTCGACCATCAGGCGCGTGATGCCCTGTTTGCCGAGCACCCCAAGCACCTTTTTCAGATCGAGCTTGCCGTCGCGCTCCGCGACGCGGAAAACTTCCGC
>JBAUHH010000264.1:0-17064 GCA_049680165.1 Pseudolabrys sp. | reverse complement strand
GTCAGCCGATCGAAAACCAGAACATCGCGACAACGGCGATGGCCATCAGCGCGGTGCCGGCCCATCCGAAAAACCTGAGTGCCGGCCGGGCGCTGAAGCGGCCCATCACCGACAGGCGCGTAACGACCACCATCATGACGGCCATGATCGGGACCGCGACAACGCCGTTGAGGACGGCGCTCCAAACCAGCATCTGCATGGGATCGATCGGCGTATAGCCGAGCGCCAATCCCACCACCACCGCGCCGGCGATGATGCTGTAAAAACCGACAGCATCCGGCGCTTTCGCTTCAAGCGTGGCGGGCCAGCCAAAAGCCTCGGAAACGCAATAGGCCGCCGAACCGGCCAGCACGGGGACCGCGAGCAATCCCGTGCCGATGATGCCGAGCGCAAACAAAACGAAGGTCAGTTCGCCGGCGAGCGGCCGCAGCGCTTCGGCGGCCTCGGCGGCGCTATGGATGTCGGTCACGCCGCTGGTGTTGAGCACGGACGCCGTGGTCAGAATGATGAAGAAAGCGATGATGTTGGAGAACACCATGCCGACGGTGGTGTCCAACGCGATCCGCTCGATCTCCGAATCGCCGCCACGCGTCAGCTCCTTCAGCGGCCGCCGCATTTTCTTCTGCTTCATCTCCTCGACTTCCTGCGAGGCTTGCCAGAAGAAGAGATAGGGACTGATGGTCGTGCCAAGCACGGCGACGACCATGATCAGATAATCGCGGGTGACCGAGGTGGCCGGCCAAACGGCGCGGGCGAACGCCTCGCTCCAGGGAATATGGACCGTGAACGCGGTGGCGACGTACAGGAACAGCACCAAGGTGAGAAACTTCAGGGCGGGCGCATAGCGCCGGTACCGCACGAACACTTGCAGCAGCACCGACGTCGCCGCGAAAATCAGGGCGTGCTCGCGGTTCAGGCCGCCGATCACGAGCGAGAGCGCTTCGCCCATCGCCGCGAGATCCGCCGCGATGTTGAACGTATTGGCGATGACCAGAAGCGCCACGACGGATATGACCAGCCAGCGCGGCGCGAAATCCTTTACGTTGGCGATGATGCCTTTTCCGGTCACGCGGCCGATTTGCGCGCTGACCAGCTGGATGGCGATCATGAACGGCGTGGTCAGAAAGACGGTCCATAACAGGCCAAAACCGAACTGCGCGCCGGCCTGGGAATAGGTCGCGATGCCGGATGGATCGTCGTCGGCGGCCCCTGTCACCAATCCGGGCCCGAGCAGCCGGAATAAAATATTCGCACGCTTCCGGGGTGCTTTGCTGATGACGGGTCCGGCGTCGGTCATGGCGCCAGTTCGGCCAAAGCCGCGCGAATTGCAAGATTTTTTGTCTTGGATTACTGGGAATAAACAGGCAGTAACTGGAACGCCGCGCCTTGGCGCGGCGCCGCGGCTATTGGTGTTGCACGACGACTTTGGTGCCGACCGGCACACGTGCATAGAGATCGATGATCTCGTTGTTGACCAGCCGGAAGCAGCCCGACGAAACGGCGTGACCAATTGTTTCCGGCGCGTTGGTGCCGTGGATGCGATAGACCGTGTTGCCGAGATACATGGCGCGCGCGCCGAGCGGGTTCCCCGGCCCGCCGGCCATCATGCGCGGCAGATAAGGCTGGCGCTCGATCATCTCGGACGGCGGGTACCAGTCGGGCCATTCGGCCTTGCGGGTGATGCGCTGGATGCCGCCCCACTGGAAGCCGTCGCGGCCGACGCCGACGCCGTAACGCAGCGCGACGTTGTTGCCCATGATCAGATAAAGAAAACGGTCGGCCGTGTTCACGATGATCGTGCCGGGCGGATATTCGGTCCGGTAGAAAACCGACTGGCGCTGGAATTGCGACGGCAGATCGGCGTCATTCGATCCGTGATCGACACCGGGTTCGACGTCTTCGATGGTCGGCTTCGGCATCTGGCCGAAAAGCTGCGCGAAGGCCGGCAATGCCAACGCAAAGACGGCCACCGAACCGAGCGCATACGCTGCCAGGCGACGCATGATGTAAATCCGTTGCAAAGTTGCGACAATCATACGTCGCGTTGCAACCGCCACAATAGGGTTACCAAGGTCCAATCGACAACGCCGCTTGGACTGTCACGCGCAGCGCGGCGCCAGGGAAAGCTGGGCCGGAACCAGATCTTAATCAGCGCGGCGACAATTCCGTCGCCGCCGCGGCTTCCGCTTCCGGCAACACATCGTAAGCATAGAGCCGCTTGCGGAATTCGGCGTGCGCCTTGATCTCGGCGTCGCGCACGCCGAGATTGGAATAGGCGGAATCATAACGCATGCCGTTTTCGCGCGCGCCGCGCTGCACCTGCGCGACACGCTCGCGGCGCAGACGTTCATAAACGAGCAAGGCGTTTGGTGCGGATTTTCGATCTGCCTGTGACAGGATCGTCGCCAGCGCCATGCCGTCTTCAATCGATTGATTGGCGCCTTGGCCGAGATGCGGCAGCATCGGATGCGCGGCGTCGCCGAGCAGCGTCAGCCGCCCTTTGGTCCATGCCGGCAGCGGCTCGCGATCGTATAGCGCCCAGCGGAATGTCGCCTGCACGTGCTTGAGCAGTCCTTCGATGCGCGCATCCCAGCCGGCGAATTCCCGCCGCAGCATGTCGGGATCGCCGGGCGCGGACCAGGATTCCCTCATCTCCTGGTCCGCCGGCACGAAGCCGACGTAGTTGAGGAGCTTTCCCGCACGAACAGGGAAGACGAGGAAGTGCCTGGCCCTGCCGAGCCACATCAGCCAGCGGTCAGTCGGCCAGTGCGGAGCGCGCTCGTGCGGGACCAGTCCGCGATAGGCGATCGAGCCGTGAAACACCGGCGTTGATGGCGGCGCGACGTATTGCCGGAGCTCGGAATGGATGCCGTCGGCGGCGATGACAATGTCGCCCTCGGCGACCGCGCCGTTGGCAAACGCCACACGCGCCACATCGCCATCCTGATCAAAACCAGTGCAGCGATGCCCGGTGTGCACGATGCCGCCGGGCAGGGCTTCGGCCAGAAACGTCACAAGATCGGCGCGGTGCATACCGAACGTCGCGTTCCAACCGGAGGAATCCGTTACCTGTACCGGGGCAATCGGCGCGCCGTCGTGGCGGAAATAGTGCGAGTTGCTGCCGACTCTCGCCCCGTATTTTTCCACCGCGGCTGCGAGCCCGACCCGCTCAAGGTGGCGCACGCTGTTGGGCGTTAGAAACACGCCGGCGCCGATTTCGCCCAGCGCGGGGGCCTGCTCGTAGACCGACACGCGCAGGCCGCGCGCGACCAGCGCATTCGCCGCAAACAGGCCGCCGATGCCGCCGCCGACGATCACGATGTCAAGACGCGGCTCCGCCATCCGGGCTCCCCGAGCGAGTGCAGTGTTGTATCCTTAAGGCCGGGGGTAGAGTGTTGTCATCACAAGGCGCGGATCAAGCGCCGCAAAATCCGGGAGGATATCCATGCGCGTTGCGGCCGGAAGAGGGTGCTTGTTTGCAGCTGGGCTGGCGCTGTGCGTGGTAACGCCCAACGTCGTGCCAGTGCGCGCCGCGGGTTATCCGGATCACACGGTCAAGATCATCGTGCCGTTCCCGGCCGGCGGGACGGCCGACGCGGTGCCGCGCATCATCGCGCACTGGCTGTCGGAGAAATGGGGCCAGCCGGTGGTCATCGAAAACCGCACCGGCGCGGGCGGCAACATCGGCGCGGAGGCGGCTTATCGCGCGGCGCCGGACGGCTACACGCTGTTGTCGGCGCCGCCGCCGCCGCTGGTGATCAACCAAAATCTCTATCCCAATCTGGCATTCGATCCGGCGAAGTTCGAGCCGATCATCGTGATGGCGCAGGTGCCGAACGCGCTCATCGTCAACCCGGACAAGATCAAGGCGTCGACCGTCGCCGAGCTGATCGGTTACCTGAAGAAAAATCCCGACAAGGCGACCGACGCCACGCAAGGCAATGGCACGACGTCGCATCTGACGTCCGAGCTTTTCCAGTTGATGGCCAAGGTGAAAATCCGTCACGTGCCCTACCGAGGCTCGGCGCCGGCGTTGCAGGGCCTGCTTGCGGGCAACGTCGACCTGATGTTCGACAATCTCGGCGTTTCGCTGGCGCTGGTGCAGGCCGGCAAGCTCAAGCTGCTGGCGGTCGCGTCGGCTCAGCGCATGGCCTCGCTTCCGAATGTGCCGACGCTTGCCGAAACGCTGCCGGGCTTCGAGTCGGTCGCGTGGTACGGCATCGTGGCGCCGCCGAAAACGCCGAAGGCGATCGTCGACAAGATCAACGCCGACGTGAATGACGCGATGAAGCAGCCCGAGGTGCAGGACCGGCTGAAAAAACTGTCGGCGGAAATTTTCGGCGGTTCGGTCGAGCGGACCTCGAAATACATGCATGAAGAAGTCGAGCGCTGGGACGGCGTGATCAAGGCCGCGCACATCAAGCTGGAGTGATTATTTTCCGCCGCGCGCGAGCTCGGCGAAAATCTCGTCGTTGTGCTGGCCGAGCATCGGCGGCGGCGAATCGATGCGCGGGCCGCCATGCGCGAACATGAACGGCGCGACCGGCACGCCGAAGCCGCCTTCGATGCCAGGCGCGGCGGCGTGACGATGAATGATGCCGCGGGTCGCAAGCTGCGGGTCGGCGACGGCTTCACCCATGGTGCGCACGCGCGCGGCCGGCACATGGCGCGCTTGCAGGAATTCCTCCCATTCGGCGGCGGTGCGCGTGAGCATGATCTCGGTGAGCACCGCGATCTCGCGTTCATGATCGGCGTCGCGCTCGTCATTGGTGCGCTTGACCATGTCGGGCCGCTCCAGCAGCATCCATAGACGGCGCTGCTGGCGCAGGTTGCTCGCGCCCAGCATCACCAAACCATCCTTGGTCGCGAAAGCGCCGTTGGTTGCGTGCGGATGCCGGTTGCCGTGCGGCTTTGGATGCGCGCCGTTGCGCAAATAGCCGGTGAGGTGCGAGCTCATCAGGATCATGGCGACGTCGAGCATCGCCATGTCGATGCGCTGGCCCTTGCCGGTGCGCTCGCGCTGAAACAGCGCCGCGGACAAGGCGAAAGCGCCGGTCATGCCGGTGGCGTAATCGACGGCGGGCGAGCCGAATTTGATCGGGTTGACCTCCTTGGTGCCGGTCATCGCCATGATGCCGGAGGTGGCCTGGATCACGTGGTCGTAAGCCGTCTGCGGGCCGCGCGGGCCTTTCTGGCCGAAGGCCGAGAATGAAGCGTAGATCAGGCGCGGATTGATCGCCGAAAGCGCCTCGTACCCGAGGCCCAGCGCCTCGAATGCGCCGGGGCGGTAGTTCTCCACGAAGATGTCGGCGGTGGCGACCAGCTTCTTCAAGGTCTCGCGGTCTTTTTCCTGCTTCAGGTCAAGCGTGATCGAGCGCTTGTTCGAGGCTTGCGTCAGGAACGCGGTGCCCATGTTGCGGCGGTTGAGCTCCTTGTCGCTGCCGGCGCCGCGGCTCTGGTCCGGATCCTCGGGGTGCTCGACCTTGATGACGTCGGCGCCGAGCAGCGCGAGCTGATAGGCGGCGAACGGCCCCGCCAGCACATGGGTGATGTCGATCACCCGAATTCCCTCGAACGGTCGCGTCATCGCGCTCTCCTCAAAGCAAGCTCATGAGCCGGCGCTCACGCCGGGCGGAGTATCGGCTCAAGGCCGTTCGCTTTGAAGAGGGCGGCCGCGGTGGGCGTCGTCAGCGAGCGGACGAAGGCCTTGGCGGTGTCCGGATTGCTGGAAGTGGCGCTCACGCCGGCCGCGAACATCGTGTAGTGCTGCAAGTCGGGCGGAAACGGGCCGACGAAATCCGCGCCCCTCACCGGCATGAGCTCGCTGATCTGCTGCACCGCCATGTCCGCTTCGCCGCGCGCGACCAGTTCGGCGACGCGGCCGCTCGGCCCGAACTTGAGCTTGTTGCGCATCTCGCCGGCAATGCCGAGGCGATCGAGAATTTTCTCGAAATACTGGCCGCTGGCGCCTTCGGTCGAGCGCACCACGGATTTCGCGGCGAGCAACGCGTTCTTGAAATCGTCGACTGTGCCGATGTAGGGCTTGCGCGCGCCCTTGCGCACGGAAATGCCGAGGCCGGACCGGCCGATATCAACGCACGTGTCGGCGATGATTTTGCCTTGCCTGGCCACGTCGTCGATCGCCATCCGCGTCACGATGGCGACGTCGAACGCCGCGCCGCTGTCGATGTGACGACGGATCGCATTGCTTGGATCGTAACGGCACGACAGTTTATGGCCGCTCACTTTCTCGAATTGCGGCCCAAGCTTGGCCAGCACTTCGAAGACGGCGTGCGTGCTGAGAATTTCGATGGTGGATGCGGCTTCGGTCACTGAGATTTGCGGTCACTAAAACTTTTGGTCATTGCGGCTTGATGTGCGCGGACTGGACGACGGTGTGCCAGCGCGCCGCTTCGCCTTTCACATAACGATCGAGGTCGTCCGGCGATCCCGGCGCGAACGTCAAACCTTCGTTTTTCTCGAGTGCGCTGAACGTGCCGGAGCGAATGGCTTTCGCCACCGAAGCGTTCAGCCGCGCGATCACATCGGCCGGCGTTCCCGCCGGCGCGTAGAGTCCGTACCAGCTTTCGGCGGCGAAATCGGGGACGCCTGCTTCGGCAACCGTCGGCAGATCGGGGAAGGCGGGCGAGCGCTGCTTCGATGTCACCGCCAGCGCGCGCAACTGGCCGCCCTGAACGTAGGCCGCCGCGCTGGCGACGGTGGTGAACATGATCTGGATTTGCCCGCTCAGAAGATCGGTGATCGCGGGCGCCGCGCCTTTATACGGCACGTGCGTCAGATCGACATGCGCCAGGTTCTTAAACAATTCGCCGGCAAGATGCGCGGAGGTGCCGATGCCGAACGAGCCATAGTTGAGCTTGCCGGGGTTGGCCTTGGCGTAGGCGATCACGTCCTGCAACGATTTGAACGGCAGCTTCGGATTGACCACGACGATGTTGAACGAGCGGGCGACCAGCGCGACCGGCGTGAAGGCCTTGAACATGTCGAACGGCATCTTGGCATAGATGCTCGGATTGACCGCGTTGGCGAAGGTCGCCATCAGCAGCGTGTAGCCGTCGCCCGCGCTGTTCGCGGCGGCCGAGGAGCCGACGATGGTGCCGGCGCCCGGCTTGTTTTCGATGATGACCGGTGTCCCGAGATCCTTCGACATTGCATCGGCGAGCACCCGCGAGATGATGTCGGTGCCGCCGCCCGGCGCGAACGGCACGATGATCTTGATCGGCTTGTCCGGATAGCCGGCCTTCGCCGGCGCGACGGCCAGCACGATCAGGCAGAGGATCGACGAGATTATTGACGGTAACCTAAACGCCCGCATGAAGCCCCACCCCGAACCGATCGCAATTTGCCGTTTGAGACTAGCAGCAAAATAACGCCGGGGAATATTGCTTTTGACATTGCCCGTGCCGGTTCCCGCGCCGCCAATCGCTCGGCGGCGGGATAAAGGCTTACGTTGCCGCAGGCCGTATGCTAACGGCTATTTGGCCGACTAGACGGCCGTGGCGGCAGAACAGTGAATATCCATGCCCGATGTGGCAAACGAGATCGTCAAGATTATCGCTGAAAAGATCGGCAATGGTCACGACGCTCTGAAGTTGTCGGACAAGCTCGACACGCTCGGTCTCGATTCGCTTCAGGTGGTCGAGCTGACCTTCGTGATCGAGGAAAAATTCGACGTCGAAATTCCGTTCAACGCGAACTTCGATATCGAAGCCAAAACCGTCGCCGATCTGATTCAAACGGTCGAGGGGCTCGTCGCCGCGAGACCAAGCGTGGCGTGAACAGAGTCGTCATCACCGGCCTGGGCGTCGTCTCGCCGATCGGGCAAACCACAAAGAGCTATTGGGACGGCTTGGTCGCGGGCCACTCGGGCATCGCGCCGCCGGTGCTGGAGTCCGCGGCGCAGCTGAACACCAAGCTGGTTGCGCAGGTCAAAGACTTCGATCCGGCCGCCCATTTCGATCCGCAGCGCATCGGCCTGCTCGACCGGGTGTCGCAATTTGCCGTGGTCGCGGCGCGCGAGGCGCTGGCGCAGTCCGGGTTGTCACTTGACAGCGAGCTCGCCGAAAAGACCGCCACCATCGTCGGAACGGGATCGGGCGGACACGTCACCGTCGATGAAGGCTTCCATCGGCTCTATGCCGAAAAGGCCACGCGTCTCAATCCGCTCACCATTCCAAAAGCGATGATGAGCGCGGCGGTGAGCCAGGTCTCGCTCTATTGCGGCACAAAGGGTCCCGCCTATGCGGTCGCCAGCGCGTGCGCCTCCGCGACACACGCCATCGGCCAGGCATTCCACATGGTGCGAGCGGGCGGCGCGGCGTGCGCGCTCTGCGGCGGCACGGAGTCCAGCATCACCTTCGGCGGAATGAAGGGATGGGAGGCGATGCGCATCATGGCGCCGGATGCCTGCCGGCCGTTTTCCCGGGATCGCAAAGGAATGGTGATCGGCGAAGGCGCGGCCATGCTGATGCTCGAGACGCTGGATGGCGCGCGCGCAAGAGGCGCAAACATCCTGGCCGAGATCGCCGGCTTCGGCATGAGCGCCGACTCGAAAGACCTGACCGCGCCCGATCCGAACGGGATGGCGCGCGCGATCAACATGGCGCTGACCGACGCCGCCCTGGCGCCCGCGGCGATCGGCTACGTCAACGCCCACGGCACCGGCACGATTGCCAACGATGAAGCTGAGACTGCGGCATTGCATAAATGTTTCGGCGAGCACGCCGGCCGCTTGGCGGTGTCGTCCACAAAATCGATGGTCGGCCACGGGCTCGGTGCCGCCGGCGCGCTTGAGCTTGTCGCCGTCGTGATGGCGTTGCGCGATGGCATTGTCCCGCCGACCATGAATTATCTCGGCCCGGACCCTGCATGCGATCTCGACTATGTGCCGAACGAGGCACGCAAGCTGCCGATCGACGCGGCGCTCTCCAATTCGTTCGCGTTCGGCGGCCTGAACGCCGTGCTGGCGGCTCGCAAGTTCACGGGCTGACAGGCTCGTCTCGGCATCGCAGGAACCAAACCTGCGAACTCAGCGTTGGAACCCGGACTAATGCTGAGGAGGCGAGAATGCGTCTGCTTCTATTCATCATCGTGATTATTCTTCTGCTCGGCGCGTTGCCGACCTGGCCGTATAGCGCTGGATGGGGCTATTACCCCTCGGGCGGTCTCGGCGTGGTGGTTATTATTCTGCTGATCCTGCTGCTGATGGGCCGGATCTAGCCAACACAACTCGGCATGCATTTAGCTTCGGCGCGCGTTGCGCCGGAGCTTATTGCGTTGCGCGCTGCGCCGGCGCGCGCCGACGGCAATGCCGCGCGTGTTGCGCTTTCAGGAACCATTCGTCCTCGCCTCGCATTGTCCATCGAGAGCGCTGAAGCAAACGCGCATTTGGTTCAACGGAGAGGCAACATGAAAAGTCTTTTGACGGCCGCGATCATCGTAGCGGGCGTGGCGATCGCACCGGCAATCGCCGGTGCGCAGGAGCGGATCGGTGATGGAGCGATGGGCGCCGCGGCGGGCGCTATCGTCGGCGGCCCGGTCGGCGCCGTCGCCGGCGGCGTGGTCGGCTATACGGCTGGTCCGACGATTTCGCGCGGCCTGGGATTCCATCATCGTTATCATCACCACTACCGGCACTATTCGCGGCACGCGAATCATCAGCACGATGCGTCGCGCTGAGCCGGTTGATCGAAATGGCAAACGAAAGGCCGGGACAATGTCCCGGCTTTTTTGTTTGAGATTGCGCGAAACGGCGCGGCGGCGCCGGTGCTTTTCTACAGCGCGAACGCCGCGTGATAGCGCGGCTCAATCTGATCGTGCATCGCCGTCTCGAAACGATGGAAACGGGTCACTACGGTCAGCCCGATCACAGCAACGAGGATGGCAAAGCAGGCCAGATTCGAGATCAACCCGGTCTTCAAGGAGATACCGTGCATTTTTATTAGCCCTCCCGTGATTTTGGGCGTATTTTTAGCGGCAACCCTTGCGTTTCCATTAGTCGCCGGCTGGCGTCCGCAATTGCGGTAAACGGGGGGTGAAATTTATCGGAATTTTATGCCAGCGGCCCGCGCGCGCCTTGAACCGCGCAAGGGCCACCGACGACCAAGGCCTGTGAGGCGAACCGCGCATCCCGCCCGGCTCGCGTTGAATAGGAGAAGGCGTCATGAAGCGATTTCTGCTGGTAATGGCCGCCTTGGCCATCTCGACCTCAGCCTTTGCCCAGGCGAACGGACCCGTTCGCCAAGGCAACAAGTGCTGGGCGATTGCCGACCAACGTGGCTTCGGCTTCTGGGATACCTGCGCCAGCCATCAAGAGATTCTTGACCGCAACAAGCGCACCGGCACCCGCGACATCTACGAGCAGGCGCGAACCAATTACGACACCTCGATGCCCGGCGGCGGCGGCGGTGGTGGTGGTGGCGGCGGTCGCTAAGCCAGAACACCACTCGGAACGTCGATGCAATGCGGAGGCCGTCCCAGGTGGCGGCCTCTTTATTTATTTACGGCGCGTCGATTGCGGACGAGCGGCCGGTCGTGCGAAATAGCGCGGCCTGCCGACGTGATCCCGATGACTGCAATGCAGCGATGGCTTTCGAGTCTGGCCGCGACTGTGATCGCGGTCGTCATTTCATATTCGTGGCTCGACCGTCCGATTGCGCTGTTCTTTCATCGCGAGTTTCCGCATCCCGACGCGTTCGAGAAGCTGACGCATATTCCCGATCCGCTGGTGCCGCTCGCGGTCGTCGGCTTTGTCGTCATCGGATTGCTGGCGCTCTCAGGACGGCAGCTCACGCGCATCGAGACTGCGATTCTGCTATCGAGCGTGAGCCTGATCGTTGCCGAGGCGATCAAGAACCAGCTCAAAGTCGTGTTCGGCCGCACCTGGCCCGACACCTGGATCCAGAACAATCCATCGTTCATCCACGACGGCGTCTACGGCTTCAATTTCTTCCACGGCGGGATGGGCTACACGTCGTTTCCATCCGGGCACACGACCGTGACCTGCGCCGTGATTTCGGTGTTGTGGATCTTTTATCCGCGGCTGCGCGCGCTGTGGCTGCTCGCAGTGCTTGCGGTCGCCGTCGGCCTGGTCGGCGCCGATTATCATTTTCTCAGCGACGTGTTCGGCGGCGCGTTTGTCGGCGTAACGACCGGCTGGATGATAACGTTGATATGGCGGCAGCAAACGGCCGCGTCGCTCACGGCGCCGGAATAACGATCAGGGCCGGTCGAGATGCTCGTCGGAGGAAACGCGGATGCGCGCCGCTTCCTCACGCGCCATGTCGAAAATCACCGCCAGCGAATCGAGTCCGTTGTTGAGCGCGAGCTTGCACAGCTCCCTGCTCATGTTCTCGACATAATCGCGCACGACTTCGCGCAATCGCGCCGCATCGTACTGCTGCGGCGCGGGCTCCGGCGCTGGAGGTTTGCGGAGGGCCGTCATACCGTGGCCAGCCGCTTGATGCTCTTTTCCTCGAGCACAGGTTCGGTGATGCCGGCGGCCTTGCGCATGTTGATGAGCATGCGGTCGGAGATTTCGAACAGCGCGGCATAACCCATGATGTCGCCGATGCGGGCGGGCTTGCCGATCAGCTCGGCGGCGCAATCGGCGCGCTTGAGAATGCGCGCAAACATCGCGTCATAGACCGAGACGACTTCGGTCAGGCCGGCAAGCAGGCCGACCTCGACGATGCCGACCAGCAGTTCGCCGGTGGTGCGGTTGAGCAGATTGTCGGAGCGCTCGGCCGCGGCGGCCTGGTCGACGGAAAACCGCGAGGATTCCCAAATGGTCGCGCTCTCGATGGTCATGCCGTCCGGCAATAGTTCGGGGAAGACGTCGGCGAGCATGTTAGGGCCCGTAGTGGGGAGGAGGCGCAGTGAGCCACGCACGTTGCCGTCGTCGCCGATGGAAATAAGGTACAGCGGATTGAGCGCGTCGAACTCGTCGATTTCCCAACCGCGCAGCGTCTTCACCTGCCAATTGAGCCGATCACGAAAAACTCGCTTTCGTATCTCGTGCATCTGTGCAACTTCTTGCGGGAATTCTGCACGATGCGAACCGTGAATTAATCTGATCATGGGACAAACTCTTTACTGACTGTCCCGCTACTTTTTTTTCCGCGACACTAAAATTCAATATGTCAAAATTGACATACCGCCGGTATGCGGCGGTCAACTACCGGTAGCGGCCTACGAAAGTTCAGGGACTCTCGATAATGCCGAGCGCGACGGCCTTGCCGACCGCCTGCGTCTTGTTCAGGCATTCGAGCTTGTGACGGGCGACGTCGAGATAGAGCCGCACCGCGCGCTCGCTGACTTTCAGGATCTGCGAGGTTTCCCAGATCGTCTTGCCGGCAGCGGCCCACTGCAGGCATTCCTTTTCACGGCGCGATAGCAAGGCTTCGTAATGCGGGATTTGCCCGCCCTCTACGCGAATGACCATCTGATGGAAATAATGCGCCAATAGCTGCAAATCGCGCATCGATTCCTTTTTCAGATTTTGCCATTCCTTGTCGCTCAGGTCGCTGTTGACCGAGAACAGGGCCACTTCCGGGCCGCGCCCGCGGATCGGAATCGTCAGGCCCTGGCGGCCGAGACCGAAATCCTTGGCCTCCCCGAAGAGCTGACGGACCGCCGGGTTCGAATAGTCGAACGCGCCCCAATCGAGCGGCAGCAGGCCGGTCAGGCCGAGGCGGACCACCGGGTCGACATCGACATAGTCCGAATGCTCGTAATGCTTGCACCAGTCGGAGGTGTAGGTCGCGGAATAGAACGGGGTGGTGCGGCCGATGCGCGGGATATTAATACCCAGATACGCGACGTGTTTTAGGCCGTAGCTGGAAGCCGCCGACAAAAGCAGGCTGCTGCCTTCTTCGAAATGCGTGACGCTATCAAGTTTCGGCGCAAGCGCCTGAAAAAGTCGATCGAGCATCGAACGTCATGGCTCCGTGGGGAGCTTCGAGGGGGGCAATTGACGTACGCGACTATACGCTGTCTTTCCTGCCACTTTCGACGGCCGGTGTCCTGCCATTTCTGATTCGGACGCGGAAACTATACAGAGCCAGACGAGCCACTAAATACAACTATTGCGATAATCGCTGTTGGCCGCTTCGTGTGTAGCCCACGCGCAGCCAGTAAATGGTGGGCTTGGCGACTCGGCGTCAGCGCACGATGTGCGTTGCGGTTTGGTCGTCCTTGTGGACCGCGAGAACATTGATGCCCGCGTCGATGATTTTGTAGCCGAACTCCTCCAGCCGCGAGCGCACCTGCGCACGGTCGCTCTTGGTGGACTCGACCAGGAGGATGGGACGATGCGTGGAGAGCACCGTGGTGGCGCCGGCGAGCGCGTCCAGTTCCATGCCTTCGATGTCGAGCTTGATGAAATCGACGCGGTCGAAACCCATGGCGTCGAGGTTGATCATGCGGGTCGGGACGGACTTGTCCTCGGAATAATCGATCGTCTGGCCGATGAACTCGTTCTGCGGGCCGGCCTTGAGCTCGAGACTGCCGAAGCTCGACGGCACCAGATGATCTGGCGCCGGAATGCGCATCATGCCGGACTCCGAGGATACCGCGGCGTTGATCGCGATTGCATTGAAGCAGTTGTTGATCGCGATGTTGCCGGCGAGCGCGTAATAGATGCGCTCTTGCGCCTCGATCGCGACCACCGAGCCCCATCCGGCCATCGCGCGCGCCCATTCGACGGTGTGGACGCCGATGTTGGCGCCGCAGTCGATCGCCATCACGCCGTCGCCGAAAAACTGGCGGCGGAATTCCAGCAGCGTGATCGCCAGCTCGACTTCCAGCGGGTCGTAGGCGGATTGCTCGAAAATCTGATGGCCGACGCCGTGGCCCGTGTTTTCACCGGTGATGTGATAGTCGAACCGGTTCACGATCATCGTCCCGTGGTTCGACGACGCGAGCACGAAAGCCATCTTGCGATTGACGTTGCGCATCGAGAATCTCCTAGTCCTTGCGCCGCGCGTTCATTGCCAGCGAGAGAAGCGTGCGATGGGTGATGATGTCGGCCAGGTTCGACTGCCGGCGCGTTTCGAAAAGCGCGTCGGCAAGCTGCTGCATGGCGCGCAGCAGACGCGACGGCGTCCAGGCGCGAAGCGCGGCTTCAACCGGCTTGTCGCGGCTGAAATGGATCGGCGGCGCGCCGCGCCGCATCGCGGTCTTCGCATCTTCGCCGCCGTCGACCGCGAGCCGCATCTTGTGCAAATTCGCGACGTGGCGAATGGCGGCCGACACGATGGCGCCGGCGCTGCCGACACTGGCGCGCGCCTTGCCAAATTCGGTTTCGACCTCGGCGGTCTTGCCGGCGAACGCCGCATCGAGCACGCCGTCGAGCGCTTGCTCGGAAGCATCCGTGACCACGGCGCGCACGTCGTCGAGCTCGACGCGCTCCTTGCCCATGGCGTAAAGCGCGAGCTTGCGCAGCTCGCTGCGCGAGGCGAGCCGGTCGCCCCCAAGCAGCGCCATCAGCGCCGCGCGCGCGTCGGGCGCCAGCGTCAGCCTGGCCGCGCGCATTTCCTCATCGATCACGTGCGCAAGCGCGTCCGCGCGGTCCAGGTAACAAGGCAGCGCGGCCGCGGTTTTGGCGCTCTCGCACAGCTTGCGCAGCGGCGATGTTTTTTTCAGATCGCCGGCCTCGATGACGACGCGGCAATCGGGGGCGCGCGCTTCGATTACCGTTTCGACGGCGGGCGCGATGTTGTGGCGCGGGCCGACGCGCACCAGCACGGCGCGGCGTCCGCCGAACAAAGGAACGGTTTGCGCTTCTTCGACGAGGCGCGCCGGATTGGCGGCGAGCTCCTCGCCTTCGATCCGCGCCAGCGCGAACGGATCGTTGGGATCGTCGACCGACGCGCGCACCAGCGCATCGACGCGCTCGCGCACAAGGCCGGCATCCGGTCCGTACACCAGCACGACCGGTTGCCGCGGATCCGGCTTGGCAATGAAACGGTCGACGTCGGAGGATTTAAGCGCGGTCACGAGCCGGCGACGAAATAGGAGGCGAGGCGCGAGCGGATATTGTCGGCGATCACCTTGGCGGCGCGGTCTTCGGCGTTGCGCAGGCCGCGCGCGCCGGCAAAGCGCTGCTCCTGGCCGGGAATGTCAAACGATACGCGCGCGAATGTCTGGCTGTTGACGACCTTCTTGCCGGTGGCGAGATCGGTCAGCGTGTAGACCGCATCGATGCCGTAATTCTGCACGTCCGGCCGCGCGGTTTCGATGTCGACGATGACCTGCAACTGCGTCGCCGAAAGCTTGATGTCCAGGCGGTGCGTCGGCGCGCCGGCGCTGGCGCCGCCGGTCAAGCCGAAGATCAGGTCGTTGCGCATTTCGACGCCCACGCGCGAGAGCCGGGTGCCATTGGGGATCTCGATCGGCGTCACCTGCACGCCGGTGAGTTTCGGGCCGGCGTCGCCGCCACCGACCGAGGCATCCCCGTAAAGCGGCTGGAAGCATCCCCCGACGAGGCCCGCGATCGCCATGGCGATCAGCAGACGGACGCCGCGGCGCGTGTTCTCAGGCGACCACATTCACGATCCTCTGCGGAACGACGATGACCTTTTTCGGGCTCTTGCCGTCCAGGGCCCTTTTTACCGCATCGAGGGCCAGAACGGCAGCCTCAATGTCGGCTTTTCCAGCGTCCCGGGGCACGGTGACGTCCGCCCGTTTCTTGCCGTTGACCTGTACGGGCAGGGTGATGGTGTTTTCGACCAGCAATTCCGGCTCAACCTGCGGCCAGGCCTCGCTGGCGACCAGCGTCTTGCGGCCGAGCGCCGCCCAGCACTCCTCGGCCAAATGCGGCATCATCGGATGGAAGAGCCGCACCAGGATGTCGCCGGCCTCGCGCAGCGCCCAGGCCAGGTCGGGCGTGACGGTGGTTTCGACCGCGCCGATGGCGTCACCGAGCGCATTGGCGCACTCGTAAATGTGCGCGATGCAGCGATTAAAGCGCAGACGCGCGATGTCTTCCGAGACGTTGTGAAGCGCGCGGTGCGCGGCCTTGCGCACATTCAACGCGTCCGGGCCGAAAGTTGCCGGGCGAGTCTCCGGCCCGGTGATTTCCGAGATCTCGCCGACCAGTCGCCACAGCCGCTGCACGAAGCGGCTCGCGCCCTGCACGCCTTCCTCGCTCCAGATCACGTCACGTTCGGGCGGCGAGTCGGACAGCATGAACCAGCGCGCGACGTCGGCGCCGTAGCTTTCCATGATATCGTCGGGATCGACGGTGTTGCGCTTCGACTTCGACATCTTTTCGATCGCGCCGATCTCGACCGGTTCGCCCGTCGAGACCAACGTTGCACGGCGGTTGTCTTCGGCGCCTTCGATCTTCACTTCCGCCGGCATCGCCCACTCGCCGTTCTTCTTGCGATAGGTTTCGTGCACGACCATGCCTTGGGTGAACAGACCGGCAAACGGCTCGTCGATGCCGGCGTGGCCGGTCTTCTTCATCGCGCGCGTGAAGAAGCGCGAATAGAGCAGATGCAAGATCGCGTGCTCGATGCCGCCGATGTACTGATCGACCGGCAGCCATTTGTCGACCTGCTTGCGGTCGGTCGGCGCGTTCGCGATCCACGGATCGGTGAAGCGCGCGAAGTACCACGACGAATCGACGAAGGTGTCCATCGTGTCGGTCTCGCGCCGCGCCGGCCCTTCGCATTGCGGGCACTTCACGTTCTTCCAGGTCGGATGGCGGTCGAGCGGATTGCCCGGCTTGTCGAACGTCACATCGTCCGGCAGCGTCACCGGCAGATCCTTGTCCGGCACCGGCACCACGCCACACTTGGCGCAATGGATGATCGGGATCGGGCAACCCCAATAACGTTGCCGCGAGATGCCCCAGTCGCGCAGGCGATAATTGACCTGGCGTTGCGCGACCGGACGATTGCCGCGCGTTTCCTTTTCCAGACGCTTGGCGACATCTTCCTTCGCCTGCCCGATAGCGAGTCCATCAAGGAAGCGCGAATTGATCATGCTGCCGTCGCCGTCATAGGCAACATTGGTGATGACGAATGTTTTCGGATCCTG
>JBAUHH010000263.1:0-6686 GCA_049680165.1 Pseudolabrys sp. | reverse complement strand
GGGGGGAGCCGATCTGCCGAGAGTCACTTGCCCCCTCACCCCCACCCTCTCCTCCAAGGGGAGAGGGAGTTCGCCGAGATTGCCGCTATCACTTCGATCCACACCGATCTCTAACCGAACGTGAAAGCGTCGTGATAGGCGCCCTGCACTTGGCCGCCCGGCACCGGACCGCCGCCCGGCACATGCACCATGTTGCCGATCAACGCGCAGGTCGAGCCGTGCAGACCATGACGCGGGATCGCCATCGGCGTGCCGGCCTCCCAGGTGTCGGTCTTGGGATCGTAGATCTCATTGGTGCCGAACACGCGGCCGGTGGCCTCGCCGCCAAACACCACGATCTTGCCGCCGATATAGACGCAGGACGGCCCACTGCGCGCGGTCGGCAGCGGTGCGCGGAATGTCCAGCCGTCGGTCTTCGGATCGTAGACGGCGTTCAGGCTTGTGTTGAAGTCATACGAGTCCATGCGGCCGGCGATGGCGTGGATTTTGCCGTCAACGACAGCGACGCCCATGTGGTCGCGCTGGCCAACGAAAGGCTGCGTGCCGGTCGAGCCGCGCATGTTGGCGCGATCCGAATATTTGTCGGTCGCCGGATCGTAAACCTCGTGCCATTCGACCGAGCGCACGTCGCGCCCGCCGAGCAGATGAATCTTGCCGTCGAGCGCGATGGCCGAAATCGCGCCGCGCGGACGCGACAGGCTCGCGATCGGCGCCCACTGGTCGGTTGCCGTGTCATAGACGAAGCACTTGGAATGCGGGCAGCGGTTTTGTTCGACGAAGCCGCCGAAGGTGTAGATTTTCGTGCCGACGGACGCGCCGGCGACGTGATTGCACGGCAGCGGAAACTGCGCCTTCAGCGACCACGATTTCGAGGCCGGATCGTAAACCTGATGGAAATTCTGATCGACCCGATGCTTGGCATAGCCCGCGACGCTATGGATTTTCCCGCCGCACTCGATCACGGCATGTTCGCCGGTCGGGATCGGCATGCGCGGCTGCTCGACCCATTTGCCGGGATTGGCGGCCTTGGGCGCGACGCTCACCATGTAGCGCTGCTTCTCGACCGTCTTCGGAATGTCGGTGATCGTTTTGTCGTTCAGGCCGAGAAAGAGCGGAAGTTCTTCTGCCATGGTGGACCTCAATTCGCGTAGGACGGGACGGCGTCCCGCAACAATTTCTTCGTGAGCTCGACGCCCTCTTTCGCGACGTCGTAAGGCGAGCGCACCCACTGATCGGGGTTCGGCGCCTCGTAGCTCAGATAGCCGGTGTATTTTTTCTCCGCCAGCAGGCCGAGCACCTCGCGCCATTTGATGATGCCCTTGCCGGGCGGCAGGCGGTCGGTCGGCCGCCGCACGCCGGTGACCGGCGTCGGCGATAAGTCACTGTATTGGAAGCAATAAATCTGGTCGGCCGGCACGTCCTCGAAGCCGCGTCCGTCCGCGCCGCTGCGCGCGAAGTGATAGGCGTCGATCAGGTAGCCGCAATTCTTCTTCCCCGCGCCAGTGATCAGCTCGGTCAGCACCGCGAGACTGTTGAGCACGTCGTGCTGTGAGTTGAATTCGATCGCGAGTTGCAGATTGTACTCGGCTGCGATGTCGCCGGCCTCGCGCAGATATTTGATCGCGTCCTTGATGGGACCTTGCACTTGACCGGGCGCGCTCATCAGCATCTTGCAGTTCAGCGCCACCGCGTTCTCGCAACTCTCGCGGAACACCTTGAACAGCCGCTTGCTCTCCTCGCCGGCCGCGAACAGCCACCCGTATTCGACGCCGAGGACGCCAACCGGAATTCCCGATTTGCGGATGAGATCGAGCACCTGGTCGTTGCTCATGCCGGCGTCGAAGCAACGCTTGAAATCGGTGCGCCGCAATTCCACCGCATCGAAACCACCCTGCTTCGCCGCATCGAGCGCCGCCGCCAGCGGCGTGGTGTCGATGGTCCACATATGCAGGGCGAGCCGCCCGAACTTTTCCGTCATTTTGAATTCGATTTTGTTTTATGAAGCGTCTGCATCCTCCGCTCATTCCCGCGCAAGCGGGAATCCAGTGTTTTGGCTCTGGGTCCCCGCGTGCGCGGGGACGAACGGAGAACTGACAATTCGGTCAAGCGAGCAGCCTTTAATCCGTAGTGGCGGGGAGAATGCCCGTTCCGTCCCGCCATTGTCCACGTCAAACTGGATGGCTCCGGCCTGCTGTCACGATGCGAAAATCCGCTCAGGCGCGCGCCGCTTCTTCCACGGTCTTCGCCACGCGATCTCCGAACGCGTCAGTGCCGAGCGGACCGCCGAGATCGGGCGTGCGCCATTCCGGATGGGCGATGACGCGGTCGAGCGCCTGCTCGATCGCCGCGCCTGAGCGCGCAAGGTTGTTGTCGCGGCGGCGCTCGCCGAGCCAGCCGAGCAGCATCGCCACCGAACCGATCAAAGAGGCAGGATTGGCGGTGTTCTTGCCGGCAATGTCGGGCGCCGAGCCGTGCTGCGCCTGCGCCACCGCGTGATCCGTTCCGGCGTTGAGCGAAGCCGCGAGACCGAGGCTGCCGGAAATCTCCGACGCCTCGTCGGAAAGAATGTCGCCGAACATATTGGTGGTGACAATTACATCGAACTGCCCAGCATCGCGCACCAGCAGTGCCGCCATCGCGTCGATGATGCGCTCTTCGTACGTGACCTGCGGATAGCGCGCGGCGACCTCGCGCACGCATTGCAGATAAAGCCCGTCCGAAACGCGCAGCACATTGGCCTTGTGCACGGCCGTGACTTTCTTCCGCCGGTGCATCGCCAGCTTGAACGCCGCTTCCGCGATGCGGGTCGAGCCTTCGCGCGTGATCTTGCGCACCGCCAGCGCGAGGTCCGGCGTCGGCATGAATTCGCCGGGACCAAGAAACATCGAGCGGTCGGCGTAAAAACCCTCCGTGTTCTCTCGCATCACGACCAGATCGACCGCCGTGCCGCAGCGGGGCGGAAAGCCCGCGCGCGACCGCGCCGGGCGGATATTGGCATAAAGATCGAGACGCCTGCGCAATTCGCCGGACGGATTGAGCCCGCCCTGCGCCACCGGCGGGTAATCGTTGTGCGACACCGGCCCGAGCACGACACCGTCCGCGGCTCTCGCTTTGTCCGCAACGCTCTGCGGAAACGTGGTGCCTTCGGCCTTGTGCGCGGCCCAGCCGATCGCCGCATTTTCGAATGCCAGGCCGAGCCCGAAGGCATCGCTCGCCACGCGCAACACGTGGATTGTCGCCGCGGTTATCTCGGGGCCGATGCCGTCTCCCTCCAGCACCAGAATATGCACCGAACCGTCCTTGTTCGTCATTTACGTCCCATCCGCCGTTGCGGCACGTTTGTCATGCGCCTAGTATTTTGCCCGCGCCTCACTCCTATGCGCTTTTGCGCCCCTAGCCAATAACGCGAATGCCGACTCCCGCCTCCGCCAAATTCGTGCTGCGCACCAGCCTGACCTCGCCGTTCGGGCGCAAAGTGCGCATCGCCGCCGAGGTGCTTGGGCTGACAAACCGCATCAAGATCGAGCTTGCCGACACGCAAAATGAACACGACACGCTGCGGCGGCAAAACCCGCTCGGCAAGATGCCGTGCCTGCTGCTCGAGGACGGCAGTGCGATCTACGACAGCCGCGTCATCATCGAATTCCTGCAGGAGATTGCCGGCAGCAATCAACTGATCCCGGCCAACGGCCATGCGCGCTATCACGCGCTGACGCGGGCGACGCTCGCCGACGGCATCGCCGACGCGGCGCTGCTCATCGTCTACGAGACCCGCTACCGGCCGCCGATGCCGCCCGAACATTCCGAACGTTGGCTGAAGCATCAGCACGGCAAGATTGCGCGGGCGCTCGCAGACTTCGAGCGCGCGCCGCCCGATCCGAAACACGACATTGTCGCGATCAGCCTCTCCTGCGCGCTCGGTTATCTCGACTGGCGCAAGCCGGTGGAATGGCGGCCGCAGCACCCGAACATTGTTGCGTGGCTCGGAAAGTTCACCAAGCACACGCCGTTCTACGCGCGCTCGCGCCCCGAAGACGTCAAAAAGTGACCAAAAAAGCGACTATGACCGTACACGACGCCAATACGCCGCCGACGCCGCCCTCTTACGTTGCATCCCCGAGCAAGCCGAAACTCAAGCTGCCGCCCGGCGCCTGCGACGCACACGTGCATGTATTCGGTCCTCGCGCACGTTTCCCGTTCGCGGACGGCCGCACGTTCACGCCCTCCGACGCGCCGAAGGAGAAGCTGTTCGCGCTGCATGACTTCCTCGGCATTGAACACTGCGTCATCGTGCACACCGCCTGCCACGGCTACGACAATTCGGCGACCGCCGACGCGCTGGCGGCCAAAGGCGGCGCCTATCGCGGCATCGCGCTGGTGCCGGTCGATATTGCCGACGCCGATCTCAAGCGCCTCGACGCGCAAGGTTTTCGCGGCGCGCGCTTTCATTACATGAGGCACCTCGGCAAAGGCGCGCCGATCGACGACGTCGTCAAATTCGGCAAACGCCTCGCCGACATCGGCTGGCACCTGCAAATTCACATGGACGGCAGCCGCATCGGCGAAATGGCGCCCGCGCTCAGGCAATCGCCGATCACCGTCGTCATCGATCACATGGGCCGCATCGATGCGTCGCTCGGCATCGACCAGCCGAATTTCCAGAATCTCTTGAAACTGATGGACGACAAGAAATTCTGGGTGAAAGTCAGCGGCAGCGAGCGCGTCTCGCGCCAGCCGCCGCCTTACGCCGACGCGGTGCCGTTCGGCCGCACACTGGTCGCCGAATTTGGCGACCGCGCGGTGTGGGGCCTCGACTGGCCGCATCCGAACCTGCATGGGCCCAATCCTGACGACGGCGTGCTGGTCGATCTCCTCGCCGAGATCGCGCCGAGCGCCGCGCAACGGCAGGCGCTGGTGGTCGACAATCCACAGCGGCTTTATAAATTTGTGCGCAAGGCCAAGACGGGAGCAGCATCATGAGCGGGCGTCTCAAGGGCAAAATCGCCATCGTCACCGGCGCCGGCAGTGTCGGCCCCGGCTGGGGCAACGGACGAGCAACCGCGGTGCGCTTTGCCGAGGAGGGCGCGAAAATCTTTGCGGTCGACCGCAATCCCGACGGCGTCACAGAGACCATTGCTCGCGTGAAGGAAGTCGGCGGCGAGATGGCCGTGCATCAATGCGACGTCACCGACAGCGCCTCTGTCGCGACGATGGTGAAAGCCTGCCTTGACCGCTGGAGCCGCGTCGACATCCTGATGAACAATGTCGGCGGCTCGGCGGCGGGCGGACCGGCCGAAATGGCGGAGGAAGTGTGGAACGCACAGATCGCGTTCAACCTCACCAGCGTATTCCTGACCTGCAAGCACGTGCTGCCGGTGATGGAAAAGCAGAAGAGCGGCTCCATCATCAACGTCGCGTCGACCTCCGGCATCCGCTTCACCGGCGCGTTCCAGGTCGGCTATGCCGCGACCAAAGCCGGCGTCATCCAATTAAGCCGTGTCGTCGCCGTGCAATACGCGCCCAAGGGCGTGCGCGTGAACACCATCATCCCAGGCCAACTGCACACGCCGATGGTCGAGGCGCGGCTCGCGCGGCAACGCGCAGGCGGTGACGTGGAGACATTGCTCAAGCAACGTCTTGCGCGGATCCCGATCGGCTTTGCCGGCGACGGCCGCGACACCGCCAATGCCGCGGTGTTTCTGGCATCGGACGAAGCACGCTTCGTGACGGGGACGGAGCTCGTCGTCGACGGCGGCATGAGCGCGCGCTGCGACTAGGCCACCGCCTGGTTCACGCGGCGATTCAGAAAATCGCCAACCAGCGCAGCGAGGACGTCCGGCGCCTGATATGGCGCGAAATGCGAACCTTGCTCGATCACGGCGAATTCCGAACCCTTAAGCATCGCGTGCACGCCACGCGACAGCGACGGCGGCGACAGGATGTCGTGCGCGCCAACCGTCACCAGAGCGGGACAAGCAGGCTTCGCGCCAGGGAAGCGCGCGACGATTTCGAAACCGCGTATTGGAGATAGCTACCACGAGTCAACGGAAGGTGGCGGAGAGAGTGGGATTCGAACCCACGATACGGTTTCCCGTATACACGCTTTCCAAGCGTGCGCCTTCAGCCACTCGGCCACCTCTCCAATCAACGCTTTAGGAAGGCGGACGCATCTTTACGTAAAGACGCGCCCAAAGCGCGCTCGTACGCATTCAGCCACCTCTCCGAACGTCAAATCGCGGATCGCGCAAGGCATATAACGGCAGTCGGAAGCTGACAACCCGGACGGCGTCCACCCATCACCGCCTGGCTATTGACGCCGTCGGTAGCTGGAGCACAGAATGCCGAATTCACCAAATTGCCTTTGAATTTCATGGCATTGGCCGGCGCGAGAGACGTCAAAAGATCCAAATGCCGGACAACGGTTCAGCAGTTCATTTCGTGCGGATCGGGCCGAAGAGCGATCCGGGCGCCCACGATCCGAGTGCGTGATGGGCGCTTCGCGGCTCGTCGCTTTTGTCCTCGCTTTGTGCGCGGTGAGCTCAATGACCAGTGTGGCCCTTGCCGATACCGTCCACCTCTACGCCGCAGGCAGCTTGCGCGCCGCGCTGAACGACGTGGCCAAGGCGTTCGAGGAGAAGACGGCAAATAAAGTCGAGGCGAAATATGGGCCGTCCGGAATTTTGAAG
>JBAUHH010000262.1:0-1907 GCA_049680165.1 Pseudolabrys sp. | reverse complement strand
ATGCTCGGTCGCAATTCGCTCTACGTCTTCTGCGTCGGCTCGCTGTTGAGCCTCATGGCGCAGATTGTCCGCTTCAACTTGCGCGGCACTGTCGGCATCGACACCGCCGTGGTAGTCCTTGGCATCGTCATCATGGCGCTCACCGCATGGATAGCCGAATCGCGACAACGCGCACGACCCGCCTCGCCCGCATCATCGGCGCAGCGCTCGTAGCCGCACTCTGCGTCAGCGGCGCGGCGCGGGCGCAAAGCCCGCAGCCGACCATGCCGGTCTCGAAGGCGTGCCAACCCGGCTCGGCTGCGCTGTCGGAGGAATCGCCCTTGCCGAACGTGGCGGCGGCGCTCGCGAGCCGTAAAAAGCTGCGCATCCTCGCCTTCGGCGCCGCCCCCGGCCGCGTCACCGCGCGCGGCGGCGGCTATACCGCCTTGATCGAACTGATGTTGGAACGGGCGCTTAAAGGCACCAACGTCATCATGATCAATCGCGGCGTCTCCGGCGAACTCGCCGCCAACGCCGCCATCCGCATGAAAAACGAGGTCGCGCTCGAGGAGCCCGATCTGGTGCTGTGGCAGGTCGGCACCAATGACGCGCTCGCCTCGGTGCCGGCCGACGAATTCGCCCTCACCGTCAAGGCCCAACTCGACTGGCTGAAGGCGCATAAGGTCGACGTGGTGCTGGTCGGCCTGCAATTCGCCAGCCAGATGCTGCGCGACGCGCATTACGCCGAGATCCGCGACACACTGCGTAAGGTCGCCGCCCAGGAAAACGTCATCGTGGTGCGCTTTTACGAAGCAATGCAGATCGTCAATCAGGCGCAGCGCGAGGGCGGCGCCAGCGCCGAGGAATTCGAGCGCAGCGAAGCCGGCTCGAACTGCCTCGCGCAATACGTCGCGCGCGCCATCACGCTCGGTGTTTTCGCGAAAAACATGCCGCGCCGGCCGCAGCGTTAACGGCGCGGCGCGGAAGAATCGGCGCCGCGTCCCCGCCTTGCGCGTTAACAGCCGCGCGAAGCCCCGCCAGCCCGCGTCTTTGCTGCATTAACCCGAAAGCATTAAATCGGCACGCGCCGCGCGCGGCCGTTTTGGCGCGCCGTGCATTAACCAGCAAAGCACGTGGAACAGAACTTGCCTTTCTGTGTTCCACAAACTGGGTACATTCGCCGCCGAAACGAGCGAACGGGATTTCATGTTTTTGTATCTGAAGTACGCGTTGATCGCGCTTGGATCGGTGTTGTGGATGCTCGGCCTCGCCGATCAGCTTCCCGATCTCGTGCAGACGGCAAAATATGTAGGTATTTCGCTGCTGATGGTCGCGGTCGCCGCGATCTGACGGCCGGCGTCGTTTTAGACGCCGAGATAGCGTTGCAACATTTCCGGCCGCGCCTTGATCTCCTGCGCCGGGCCTTCGTGCGCGATGTGGCCGTTATTGATGATGTAGACGCGGCTCGAGAGCGCAAGCGTCGCAGCGAGATTCTGTTCCACCAGCACGATCGTCTGTCCGGCCGCCGCCAGATCGCGGCAGGCCTTCATCAAATCGCGCACGATCACCGGCGCCAGCCCCTCGAACGGCTCGTCCAGCAAGATAATCTTCGGATCGCGGATCAGCGCACGCGCGATCGCCAGCATCTGCTGCTCGCCTCCCGATAAATCCGTGCCGCGGCTGCCGCGCCGCTGCTTGAGGCGCGGAAACATCTCGTAAATGCGGTCGAGCGGCCATTTGTTCGATGCGGTCAGCCCGGCCAGCACCAGGTTTTCCTCGACGTTCAGGCTGCCGAAGATGCGCCGGTCTTCGTGCACCAGCTGCATGCCGGCCTGCGCGATCGTGTGGCTCTTCTTGCCGGCGACCTCGACGCCGTCGAAGATCACCGAGCCCGCGCGCGGCGTCACCACGCCCATCAGGCTCTTCAG
>JBAUHH010000261.1:0-4470 GCA_049680165.1 Pseudolabrys sp. | reverse complement strand
TGCCCGAACGTGGCCGAGAGCCGCGCGCCGCGGGAGACAATAAGGACGGTCTTCATGCGTAGAGCGTTGCTCAGCGGCCGCGAGTCGCGAGGACGCGGTGATTGCCTTCGCCGATGACCACGTCCTCGACTTTCGCCGCGTCGTGCTCCGTTTCCGTCAGTGACCTAGCTTGCCCGACAAACGCCGAGGCGACCTGCGCGCCGATGGTGCCGAGAGTTTTCGCCCTGACCGGCGCGTCCTTCGCATCGCGCACGCCGGAGAAAATCCGTTCGAGCTTCACCATGTCCTCGATCTGCGCCCGCGGCGAAGCCTCCTGATCGAAGCGGCCCTTCATCCAGCGCTGCACGTCCGTGTAGCCGCGCTCGCCAAGCCAGCCGGACAGATCGCTCCACGTCGTCAGCGTCTGGATCGGCACGAAAAGATCGTCGAGGAAATGCTTGCGGTTGTTGGCCGGAAGCCCGGCCGCCGCGATGCCGGCGTCGACGGTGTCGAGCCCGAGTTCGCCGGCGATCGGCCGCAGCGCCGAAATCAGTTTCCAGCGCAGACCGCCCGCCCCGTACAGCAGGAGAAACAGCTTGCCGCCAGGCTTGAGCACGCGTGTGAGTTCGTCGAGCCCGCGCGCGATGCTCGGCGTGTGATGTAGCACGCCCGCGCAACAGACGAAGTCGAAGCCCGCGTCCGCGAACGGCAGGTCGAGCACAGAGCCTTTCTTGAAGGTCAGATTCCTGATCGACGCGGCGCGCTCGCGCGCGGTGGCAAGACCGTTGTCGGAAATGTCGCAGCCGGTCACCGCGGCGGCGCCATGCAGCGCCATCGCCACGCCATAGCGTCCGCTGCCGCAGCCGGCGTCGAGGCAGGTCTTGCCCTTGAACCAACCAAGGTCGAAGCCGTTGGCCTGAAAGCGCTTCGTGAACAGCTCGACCGACTCCTTGTATTGCGCGTCGTCGAGCCTCTGCCACAACGAGCCGAACAGCTCGCCCGTCGTCTTCTCGCTGGCCGCATCCATCGACATTACCGCTTTTTCCCGTGCGCCCAGCGGCGGAGCTTTTCCGCCATAAACACTTCCGTCTGATGCATCGAGTCTTCGGTCGCGCCGCCGATGTGGGGCGTGATCAGCAGATTGCCGTGCGTCGCCGCGTAACGCACCAGCGGATGATCCTGCATCGTGCCGTTGCCCGGCCTTTCGTCCGCGACCACATCGAGCGCCGCACCGGTGAGATTGCTGGAATTGAGCGCGTCGATCAGCGCCGCGCCATCGACAATCTCGCCGCGCGCGGTGTTGATCAGCACGCCGCCGTCTTTGAACTGCGCGAATTCTCTTTTCCCGATCATCCCGCGCGTCGTGTCGTTCAACGGCACATGCAGCGAGACGATATCGGAATTCGCGAGCAGTTCCGCGAGACCGCAAGAACGGATGCCCGGGTCCAGCCGCTCGGGCGCGATGTCGTTGACGATGACGTTCATCCCGAACGCCTGCCCGTAACGCGCGACCATGCGGCCGAGCCGTCCGTAACCCACAATGCCGAGCGTACGTCCCGCGAGCGTGCGTCCGACGAAATTGTCGCGCTGCCAGTCGCCCTTGCGCACATGGTCGAAGGCCGGCGCCACCTCGCGCACCAGCGCCAGCAACAGCGCCCAGGTGTGCTCGGCGGTGGCGGTGACGCTTTCGAGAAATTCGGTCTCCCCGCGCAGGCTCAATACCGCGATGCCCCGGCGTTTCGCTTCGTCGAGGTCGATATGGTCGAGCCCGGTCGTTGCGGTCACGATCGCACGCAACCGCGTACCTGCCGCCATAACGTCTTTGTCGATCTGGTTGTGCAGGCGCGTGATCAAAACATCGCAATCGGCAACCGCACGAAGCAATCCATCGCGCTCAAGCTGTGCTTCGGTCAGCTCGCCGATGCCCTCCAAAATGGCGCGCGCTTCCGCGCTGAAGTTGCGCGCCTCGGCGTTGAGAATGCGCAGCCGGCTCATGCGCCTGCCCCGCGCAGCATGACTTCGGCAATGGCGAGATCGAGCGGCTCGTCGATATTCGCGGAGCGCGCGCGCGGCATCACATAGGCGAGCGGCTTGTCCGAGGTGACGCGATCCTTCGCGAACAACAGATCGCGCCGGGTGATGTAGATCGCACCGTTGCGCCAGAACGTCGCCGGAAAGTCTTGCCGCCGCGTGTTCGGATCGACTCCGGTCTGCATCGGCGTGAGGTAATCACCGGTCTGGTGATAGAGCGTCAGCGGATGGTGCTCGCCCGCGTCGCAGGCCGAAATCAGGCAATCGGCGTCGGGCTGATGCGCGAGAAACAGTTCAATCGCGGTGTCAATGTCGGCGGCGGTGCACAAAGGCGCGGTCGGTTGCAATGTCATCACGGCGAGCACGGGCGTGCCGTGCGCCTTTTCGAACCACTCGACCGCATGACGAAGCACCGGCGCGGTCGGCGAGTGATCGCGCGCCAAATCCTCCGGCCGCATGAACGGCACGTCGGCGCCCTGCTTGCGCGCCACCGCCGCAATCTCCTCGTCGTCGGTCGACACCATGCAATGCGTGAGCCGCTTACTGCCCGCCGCCGCGCGGATCGGATAGCCGATCAGCGGCAATCCTGCGAGCAAGCGGATGTTCTTGCGCGGAATGCCTTTCGAGCCGCCGCGCGCCGGGATCACACCGAGAATAATTTGCTGTTGCGTCATCCGGTCAATCCAGGAACGCGCGCGCCCACAGCTCGAGGTTGATCCACTGCCAGATGTAAAACGAATTGGCGCGCTCGCCCTGGCGGAATTGCTCGTAGGCCGCCTGCGCGCGCTTCGGATCGATCCAGCCGCGGCCTGCGAATGACGGCGACGAGATGATATCGGTGACGAGGTCGCGCCATTCGTTCGCCAGCCATTCGCGTTGCGGCGATTGCACCGAGCGCTTGGTCGCGGTGGCGATCGACGGCGGAACGAAGCGCGCCGCGATCTTGCGGAACAGCGCCTTGCTGCCATGGCGATTGAGCAAATAGCGGGTCGGCACGCCGAAGCCGAACTCCACCAGCCGATGATCGAGATACGGCACGCGCAATTCCTTCGAGCGCGCCATCGACATGCGGTCGTTGAAGCGCAGCCCGCGCGGGATTTTCGCCGCGAGAAGATCGCGCGCCGCCATCGTCTTGACCGGATCAGCAAATGTGCCGGTGTCCGTAACTTCGAGAACCGATGCGCGCCGGCGCAAATCGTCGGCGATCACGGATGCGTTCACCGCCACCGTCCCGTCGATCGCCTGCCCGTTCGTCACGTGCGGCGGTCCGCTGCCCCAGAAACTGCGATAGCCGTCAGCCGCCTCGCGCTGCGCGCCGTTCTCCAGCGAATGCACATAGGCCGCGTGATAGCTTTGATAGCCGAGGAACGTTTCATCGGCGCCGTTGCCGTCGAGCAGCACCGTCACGCCCGCGCGGTCCGCTTCCGCGTAGAGCGGATCGTAGCCACAGACCGTGACGCCGCCGAACGGCTCCGCCTGCCCTTCCACAACCTCTGGCAGCAATGCGCGAATGCTCCCGCTGTCGAGCGCCGAAATGTGCAGATGGCAGCCGTCCGCCGCCTCGCGCACCCATTTCGCCTCGCTGTACGGCTCCTCGTAATCCTGCGTGAACGCATGCACGTCCGTGAGGCTACGCTTCGTCTGCGCCACCAGCAGCGAGGAATCGACGCCGCCGGACACATTGATGCCGACCTTCACATCGGCGACGAGATGATCGCGGATCGCGGTCTCGACCAGTCCGGCGCCGCGCGCGACCAATTCTTCCTCGCCGATGCCCGACAGGTCCTGCACATGATCGGCGAGCCGGTACCAGCGCGTCATCTCCCACGCACCGCTCGCGAGATCGATCGTCGCCGCGCAGCCCGGCTCCAGCGCCCGCACGTCTTTAAAGAAGGTGTGCGCGCCGCTCTCGTAGACGCCGGTTTCCAGATACGTGCGGATGACGTCGTCGTCCGCGCGCACCGAGCCGAGCAGATCGAGCAATGCCGGAATCTCGCTGGCGAAGGCAAAGCCGCCATCCGGCGTGCGCACCCAGTAAAGCGGCTTGATGCCGAAACGGTCGCGCACGAGATAGAGCTTGCACGCGACCTGATCGAGCATTGCAAACGCGAACATGCCGATCCAGTCATGCATCGCGGCAAGGCCCTTGGCCGCGAACGTCGCCAGCAGCACTTCCGAGTCGCTGCCGGTGCGGAAATTCCAGCCACCGTTGAATTTCCGCCGCACGTCGGCGAAATTGAAAATCTCGCCGTTGTAGATCAATACCCAGCGCACGTCCGGCGACACCACCGGCTGGTTCGCCGCATCCGAGAGATCGATGATCTTCAGCCGCGTGTGGCCGAGCACCAGCCGGCCGTCGTCGCTTTGCCAGATCGCGGAGGCGTCCGGCCCGCGATGGCGCAGCCGCGCGACCGCCCGCGTGGCGGCGGCGCGGCTTGCTTCACGCGGAGAAAATTGTCC
>JBAUHH010000260.1:0-1709 GCA_049680165.1 Pseudolabrys sp. | reverse complement strand
GCGGCAAGCTGCCGCTCGACGTGCTGCTTGCGCCGGCGATCAAGCATGCGCGCGAAGGCCACACGGTGACGCGAAGCCAGGCGCGGCTGACGGCGGAAAAACTTCCGGAGATGAAGGAAGCAACCGGTTTCGCCGGCGCGTTCCTGATCGATGGCAAGGTGCCCGAGGTCGGCGCGCGCATCAAGCAGGCCGCGCTCGCCGCCACGCTCGACCAGCTCGCCAATGCCGGGCTCGACGATTTCTATCGCGGCGACGTCGGCCGCGAGATTGCCGCCGATCTCGAGCGCATCGGAAGCCCGGTGACGCGTGGCGATCTGGAAAATTTCCGTGCCTGGGTCGCCGATCCGCTGAGCGTGAAGACGAACGCCGGCACGATCTACAACGCGCCGCCGCCGACGCAGGGGTTGGCCTCGCTCATCATCCTCGCGCTGTTCGAACGGCTGCGCGTGAGCGAAGCCGAAGGTTTCGAGCACGTTCACGGCATCATTGAAGCGACCAAGCGCGCCTTTCGCGTGCGCGACCGCGTCGTCACCGATCCCGACAAGATCACCGTCGACCTCAACACGTATCTTTCGCCGGCTTTCCTCGACGCCGACGCGAAAAAGATCGATCCGAAGAAAGCCGCGAAGTGGCCGCAGCCCTATGGCGAGGGCGACACCATCTGGATGGGCGCGGCCGATGCAAGCGGCCTCGTCGTCTCCTACATCCAGTCGCTCTATTGGGAGTTCGGCTCCGGCTGCGTGCTGCCGTCGACCGGCGTGCTGATGCAGAACCGTGGCGCCAGCTTCTCGCTCGACCCGAAAGCCGTGAACCCGCTCGAGCCCGGCCGCCGTCCGTTCCACACGCTCAATCCCGCGCTCGCCGCGCTCAGCGACGGCCGCGTCATGGCCTACGGCACCATGGGCGGCGACGGCCAGCCGCAATCGCAAGCCGCGGTATTCACGCGCCACGTTCTTTTCCGCCAGCCGCTCGACAAGGCACTCGACGCGCCGCGCTGGCTGCTCGGACGCACGTGGGGCTCGACCATCACCAACCTGCGCATGGAGTCGCGCTTCGACGGCAATCTGGTCGACCGGCTGATGTCGGCCGGCCACGACGTCGATGTGTTGAGCGAGCCTTATTCCGACACCATGGGCCATGCTGGCGCGGTGGTGCTGCATCCAAACGGCATGCTGGAAGGCGGCCACGATCCGCGCGCGGATGGCGGCGCGGCCGGAGTTTGATCTTGCGAGATTGCGCAACGGTATAACGTCGCGGCGTTAACGCCGCGGTTATGCGGCTGCCGCCAATCCGCCGCACTCCATGGTATGTTGCCGACTCGATGGCGATCTTACCTCGCATCCTTGTTGCCGCTCTGCTCGCGCTCTTTTTCGTGGCGCGCGCGGACGCGCATCCGCATGTCTGGGTGACGATGAAGACGGAGCTCGTCTATGCGCCGGATGGCACGATCACCGGCGTGCAGCACACCTGGGCGTTTGACGACATGTTTTCCGTGTTCGCCACGCAGGGACTCGAGTCGAAGACCAAAGGCGTGTTCACGCGCGAGGAATTGGCGCCGCTCGCCAAGGTCAATATCGACTCGCTCAAGGAGTACGACTACTTCACCTACGTCACCGCGGACGGGAAAAAGGTCCCGCTCACCGATCCGCCGGACGGAAAATACTGGCTCGACTTCAAGGATTCGATCCTGACGCTGCATTTCATCCTAC
>JBAUHH010000259.1:0-14073 GCA_049680165.1 Pseudolabrys sp. | reverse complement strand
AGCGAAGGCCGCTTGCTCGTTATGAAATCGGGGTTCGGAAAGGACAGACTTTGCCATGGTTTATCTCCAATGGCTCAACCTATACGCGCCTTCCATGGGTATGTCAAGTGAAACATCGCCGTGAAATATTCCATAATATGTCTTATGCGAATCCGATATCGGCGGTCGCGGCTCGGTGCGCGCTTTGGTACGGTCGTTTTCCCCCGCACCCAAGGCTTTCCGCCAAAGGCTTCACGTGAAACCCTCCCGCGACATTTCCCGGCTTATCGAGATCATGGCCGCGCTACGCACGCCCGGCACCGGCTGCCCGTGGGATCTCGAGCAGACCTTCGAGACCATCGCGCCGTACACGCTCGAAGAAGCCTACGAGGTCGCGGATGCAATTGTCCGTGGCGATATTGACGGTTTGCGCGAAGAGCTCGGCGATCTTCTTCTCCAGGTCGTTTTCCATGCCCGCATGGCCCAGGAACGCGGTGCGTTCGAATTCGGCGACGTGGTGCAGGCCATCACCGAAAAGCTCATTCGTCGGCATCCGCACGTCTTTGCCGACGCCGAAGGCCGCACCGCCAAGGCGGTCGAAGGCCTGTGGGAGCGCGTCAAGGCCGAGGAAAAGGCCGCCAAAGCCACGCATGGCGGGAAGGCGGCGCCAACAGGCGCGCTGGCTGGCGTTCCGGTTGCCCTGCCCGGGTTAAGCCGTGCGCTCAAGCTGCAAAACAAGGCTGGTGCGGTCGGTTTCGACTGGAACGACCCAAAAGCCGTGCTGGCGAAAATCCGCGAGGAGGCCGACGAGATCGAAGCCGCCCTCGACAGTGGCGAGGCGAAAGAGGCGGCCGGCGAGGTTGGCGACCTCCTGTTCGCAGTGGTTAATCTCGCCCGGCATCTCGATGCCGACCCGGAAGCGGTCCTGCGCGCGACCAACCTCAAATTCGAGCGGCGTTTCCAGTCGATCGAGCGCGCGCTCGCCGCGCGCGGCTAGACGCCGAAGGATGCCTCCCTGGCCGAGATGGACGCGCTCTGGGATGAAGCGAAGGCGGCCGAGAAGGCCGCCCTCGCCGATGATTGAACCGCGCTAAGCGGCTGCCCGTTTCGCGGCCGCCGGCGGCATCCGCCCCGGTTGTGACACCGTGCCCTTGATCGCCGCCGAGCATGCGGCGCTTATCAGCGCCGCAAACACGACGTAGGCACACAGATACCAGGGCTGGGTATTGTTCGCCGCGATCAGATAAGTCGCGACGATCGGCGTGATCCCGCTCGAGAAAATGCCGGAGAATTGATAGACGAACGATATCCCCGTGTAGCGCACGCGCGGATCGAACAGGTCGCAGAACAATGCGGCCTCCGGCCCATAGCACATCGCATAGATGATCCCGAACGGGATAATGATCGCTGCAAAGATCGCAACCACGTTGCCGCTGCTCATCGCCCAGAACGCCGGATAGGTCGAGATCGCCAGCAGGATCGAACCTATCGCGTAGGTCTTGCCCCTGCCCCATCTGTCGGAAAGGCTGCCGAACATCGGGATGAAGAAGATCATCACGAACGCCGAGCTGCACACCGCCCATAACGCCGTGGTGCGCGACAGATGCAGCGTATTCACGATGTACGAGATCGAGAACACCGCGAACACGTTGAAGAACACGCCGTCGATATAGCGCGCGCCCATGCCGAGCAGCACGTTGCGCGGATATTCGCGGATCATGCTCATGAACGGGATCGCCACCTCCTGCCGCTGCGCTTTGAGCTTGGTGAATTCCGGGGTCTCCATGATGCGCAGGCGGATATAGAGGCCGACGATCACCAGAATGATGCTGGCGACGAATCCGACCCGCCAGCCCCACGCCAGGAACTGCTGCTCCGGCAGGCTGGAGGCGACCGCCACCACGCCAGCCGAAAGGCACAAACCGATCGAAAGCCCGATCTGCGGCAGGCTCGCGAACAGGCCGCGCTTGTCCTCGGTGGCGTATTCGTAGGTCATCAACACCGCCCCGCCCCACTCGCCGCCGAGACCGATGCCTTGCAGCACGCGCAGCACGAGGAGGAGGATCGGCGCGGCGATGCCGATCTGCTGATAGCTCGGCAAAAGGCCAATGAGAACAGTGGCAACGCCCATGATCATCAACGTGAGGATGAGCATGCTCTTGCGGCCGACACGGTCGCCGAAATGTCCAAACAGAACGCCGCCGAACGGACGCGCGACGAAGCCGACCGCGAACGTCGTGTAGGCGAGCAGGATCGAGATCAGCGGATCCTGCACCGGAAAGAACAGCTTGTTGAAGACGATGCCGGCGACGGTGCCGTACAGGAAAAAGTCGTACCACTCGATGGTGGCCCCGATCAGACTGGCGACGACGACACGTCGAAGATCGCGATCAGAAATTGCCGAACCTGCCATTTATTCCCCCAATTCTTCCAAAGATGTATGGCGCTCTCCTCCCGAACATCTTCTTCTTCCGGTTATTTCGGCAGCTTATGTTCTGCCGCTCCCGGAAATTTGTGTTTCACCAGTTCCGCGCCCTTCTGATCGGCCCGTACCGTCACCGCCAGGTATCCTTCGTCCCGCATTTCGCGCGCCAACACTTCGGCATGACGATAGAGCCAGCTCAGACCTGCGCCGTCCGCAGGATCGAGCGACAGTTCGAATGTCTGCCGCCGCTCACCAAGTTTCGCTTCGATCGCGGCGAGCAGATGGTCGATCCCTTCGCCACTCAATGCTGACACGAGCAGCGGCCGGCGTCGATCTGTTTGCCGCTCGGCAATGTTGAAAAGTTGCGGGCGCGCATTTGAATCAAGCAGATCAATCTTATTCCACACTTCGACGAGCCGTGGATCGGCGGATTCGATGCCGAGTTCGGCCAGAACTTTTCCCACGTCGTGAGACTGCGCGGCAGAGTCCGCGTGCGACATGTCGCGCACGTGCAGGATGACGTCGGCCTCGATCACTTCTTCAAGCGTGGCGCGAAATGCCGCAACGAGCATCGTCGGCAGATCGGAAATGAATCCGACCGTATCGGAAACGATGATGCGATTGCCGCGCGGAAGATTGACGGCGCGCAACGTCGGATCGAGAGTCGCAAACAACATGTCCGCCGACAGAACGCTCGCCGCGGTCATGCAATTGAACAGCGTTGATTTTCCGGCATTGGTGTAGCCGACCAGCGCGACGATCGGATAAGGCACGCGCTTGCGGCTGTCGCGGTGCAGTTTGCGGGTGCGCTTGACCCTTTCGAGCTCCGCTTCGATGCGCGCGATCCGCTCTTCGAGCATACGACGGTCGGCTTCCAGTTGCGTTTCGCCCGGCCCGCCGAGAAAGCCAAAGCCGCCGCGCTGCCGCTCAAGATGGGTCCATGAACGCACCAGCCGGCTTTTCTGGTACGTGAGGTGCGCATGCTCGACCTGCAACGCGCCTTCACGCGTGCGCGCGCGCCGTCCGAAAATTTCCAGGATCAAGCCGGTGCGGTCGAGCACCTTGGCGTTCCACGCCTTCTCCAGATTGCGCTGCTGCACGGGCGAGACCGGGCAGTCCATCACGACCACGCCCGCTTCCAGCGTCTTGGCGAGCCCGGCGATCTCGTCGACCTTGCCTTTGCCTATATAAGTCGCGGGCCGGATGTCGTTGAGCGTCACCAGGCCGGACTGAACGACGTTGAGATCGATCGCGCGCGCGAGGCCGACCGCCTCTTCCAGCCGCGCATCGGGCGTGCGCGCGCCGCTGTCCGCGCGCGCGGCAGCGCTCCGCGCCGGCGCTTGCTTGAGCCACGGCTCAATGACAATCGCGCGGCCCGTCTCGGAGCCGGTCGCAACCGGACTGAGTTTATCCGCCCCCTGACCCCGCCGCCGCGGTTCCAATTAGGCCTTGTCCCCAGCCGGCGGCTCGTCGCCGCCTTCGAACAGCTGGATCGGATGCCCCGGCATGATGGTCGAGATCGCGTGCTTGTAGACAAGCTGCGAATGCCCATCTCGCCGCAACAGCACGCAAAAATTATCGAACCAGGTCACCACGCCCTGCAATTTCACGCCGTTCACCAGGAAGATGGTGAGCGGGACTTTGCTTTTACGGACGTGATTGAGAAAAGTGTCTTGCAGGTTTTGTGCACGCTCGGCTGCCATGGCCGTGTTCCATTTTTTGCTCGCGTCTTTCGCGCGAGACCTTTCGTTGCCCAAAGCCCTTCACGCGCGAGTTCCGCGAGTTACGCGCCGCTTCACCCCTCGTCGAAGCGGAAAAGGCTTCAGGAGACTCCATTAGATGGTAGTGCGATGGTACGCGCAAGCGGTAGTAATGACACCACCTAAGCTGCGGACGAAAAAGGCGTTTTACGCGATTTCAGCGTGCTGATGATAATCCCGCCGCAGGGCGGTCGCGACCAGTCCCGGCGCACCATTGCCGACCGGCCGTCCGTCGATCTGCACCACTGGCATCACGATCTGGCTTGCCGAGGTGACGAAGGCCTCGCGCGCGGCATAGGCCTCCTCGACCGTGAAGGCGCGCTCCTCGATCTTGAGCCCCTGCGCCTTGATGACGTCGAGGAGAACTGTGCGGGTGATACCGGTCAAAATGCCGGTGTTGATCGCGCGCGTGAGCAATTTGCCGTCGCGGCTCACGATCCAGGCATTCGACGATGCGCCCTCGGTGACGAAGCCGTCTTTATCCACGAGCCATGCCTCGCGCGCGCCCTTGTCGCGGGCGGCCTGCTTCGCCAGCACGTTCGGCAGCAGCGACACCGATTTGATGTCGACGCGCTGCCAGCGGATGTCGGGAACGGTGACGACGGCGATGCCGTCGACCGCCGTCTGCTCGAGCCGCGCGGGATTGCCGGCGCGCGCCGTGACCACGACCGAGGGCCGGACGGCGGGCGACGGAAACTGGAAATCGCGGGGCGCGGCGCCGCGCGTCACCTGCACATAGACAATACCGTCGATGACGCGATTGCGCCGCACGGTTTCGTGCAACACAACGCCGAGTGCGGCAAACGACATTGGCTGCGCAATCCGCAGCTCGCGCATGGAGCGATCGAGCCGCGCGAGGTGGCGGCGTTCATCGACGAGCTTGCCGCCCCTTACCTCGCAGACTTCATAGACGCCGTCGGCGAATTGATAGCCGCGATCCTCGATCGCGACCTTGGCGTGGGCATGCGGCAAATAGCGGCCGTTGACGTAAGCAACACGGGACATTGGCGAAACCTAACCGATCCCGAGCGCTTTGAGCTTGCGATGCAGCGCCGAGCGCTCCATGCCGACGAATTCCGCCGTGCGCGAAATATTGCCGCCGAAGCGGCTGATCTGCGCCACAAGATATTCGCGCTCGAATACCTCGCGCGCGTCGCGCAATGGCAGACCCATCAGGTGCTCGCCGCCATTGCCGTTCGGCATGCTCGGCACCATCGAGCCGACGTCGGGTGGCAGCATGCTGGCATCGAGCACGACATCGGGATCGCCGCTGGCGAGGATCATCAGCCGCTCGATATTGTTGCGCAGTTGCCGCACGTTGCCCGGCCAGTCGTGCGATTGCAGCACCGCCATGGCGTCATCGCCGATCCGCCGCTTCGGCAATCCGGTCGCCAGCGAAATTTGATCCATGAAGTATTCGACCAGATCGGGAATATCGTCGCGCCGCTCGGCGAGCGGCGGCACGCGGATCGGCACCACCGACAGCCGGTGATAAAGGTCCTCACGGAAGCGGCCTTCCGAAATCTCGGTTTCAAGGTTGCGCGCGGTCGAAGACACGATGCGCACATCGACCGCGACCTTGACGCTGCCGCCGACACGCTGAAACGTCTGATCGACCAGCACCCGCAGGATCTTGTTCTGCGTCTCGCGCGGCAGATCGGCAATGTCATCGATGAACAGCGTGCCGCCGTGTGCCTCTTCCAGCGCGCCGGATTTGCGTTCGTTCGAGCCGTTCGAGTGATCGACACCGAACAATTCGACTTCCATGCGCTCCGGCGTGATCGCAGCGGCGTTGATGACGATGAACGGGCCGTTGGCGCGGCTGGAGGATTGATGAATGGTGCGGGCGGTCAATTCCTTGCCGGCGCCGGAGGGGCCGACAATCAGGATGCGGCTGTTGGTCGGCGCGACCTTCTCGATCGTCTGCCGCAATTGGCCGACCGTGGCCGATCGCCCGACGATAGTAGGCTGCGCCGGCGCCGATTGCTTGAGTTGCCTCACCTCGCGCCGCAGCCGCGACGCTTCCAGCGCGCGGTCGGCCACCAGCACCAAACGGTCCGCCTTGAACGGTTTCTCGATAAAGTCGTAGGCGCCGTGCTTGATCGCCGCGACAGCGGTCTCGATGTTGCCGTGACCGGAGATCATCACGACCGGTAGCTCGGGATGCTCCTGCTTGACGGAGTCGAGCAACTGCAACCCATCGAGCCGGCTGCCTTGCAGCCAGATGTCGAGGAAGACGAGATTTGGCCGCCGCGTGGTAATCGCGGTCAGCGCTTCGTCGCTGTTGCGCGCGGTGCGCGCGTCATAGCCCTCGTCCTGCAGAATTCCGGCGACCAGGTCGCGGATATCGGCCTCGTCGTCGACTATCAGAATTTCGGCCGCCATGATTCCTTACTCGTTCAAGTTTTCGCGGTCTTCTGTTTTCCGGCTTCGTTCGTCGGCGTCACCGGATTCGCCGCGAAGCGCACGCGCACCCACGCTCCACGCTGGCCCGGAATTCTGTCGGCGGCATCGCCTAGCTCGATCGTTCCGCCGTGATCTTCGATGATACGGCCGACGATCGCCAATCCAAGGCCAGTGCCCTTCTCGCGCGTGGTGACGTAAGGCTCGAGCAACCGGCTGCGGTTTTCTTTGGGCAAGCCGATGCCGTTATCGACCACGTCGATAATGATGTCGCCGCCATCACGGGCCGCGAACACGCGAATGCTGCCCTTGCCGAGCTCGGCGGGCGGCACTGCGCTCACCGCCTCTGTGGCGTTCTTGATGATGTTGGTGAGCGCCTGCGAGATCAGCCGCCGGTCGAAGTGCGCCGGCATCGGATCCTCGGCGATTTCGGTCTCGATCTCGATATCGGCCTGCCCGACCCGCAGCAGGAACACAGCCTGGCGCACGGTGTCGGCGACGTCGTCTGCGGCCATTTCCGGCTTCGGCATGCGGGCGAAGCGCGAGAACTCGTCGACCATCCGCTTGATGTCGTCGACCTGGCGCACGATCGTGTCGGTGCATTGGTCGAATATCGCGCGGTCTTCGCCGATCATGTTTCCGTATTTTCGGCGCAGCCGTTCCGCCGAGAGCTGTATCGGGGTCAATGGGTTCTTGATTTCATGCGCAATGCGGCGGGCGACGTCCGCCCATGCCGAGGTACGTTGCGCCGTCACCAGGTCGGTGATGTCGTCGAGCGTCACCACATAACCATGGTCGGACTCGGCGGACTGTTCGCTGGTCACCCGCACGGAAAGATTGCGTTCGCGTCCGCTGCGGCTGATGGTGATCTGTCCTTGCGTCAGGCGCTGCACGCCGGATTGCGCCGTGGCGAGAATTTCCCCGAGCTCGGGCAGCACCTCCACCAGCGGCTGGCCGAGCGCTTCCGCTTCGCTGCGCCCGATCAGCTTTTCCGCCGAGCGGTTGAGAATGCTGACGCGGCCGTTGCCGTCGACGCCGATCACACCGGCGCTGGCGCCCGACAGGACCGCCTCGGTGAACCGTCGGCGGCTGTCGATGAGGTCGCGCGCACGCACGATGTCGTCGCGCTGCGTACGCAATTCCTGCGTCATGCGATTGAAAGTTTCACCGAGATTGGCGAGATCGCCTTCCGACTGCCGCACTGGAACCCGCACGTAAAGATTTCCGGTCGAGACGATGTTGGCCGCACCGATCAGGCGGCGGATCGGCGCCACCAGCCGGTTGGCGAAATTCAAGCCGATCCACACCGCCGACAGCATCACGATCAGCGCGATCACCGTGTACATCAAGGCGAAGGCGACCTGTATGCCGAGGCGGCGCGATTCGATCGCAACGTATTCACGCACGCTCTCCTTGGTCGCCTGCAACTGCGGCACCACTTGCGGATCGAGCAGGCGCGCCACGTAGAGATAATAGTCGTCGTAATTGCGCAGCTTCACCGCCGCCGCGACGTAATTGACATCGGGCAGAAGGACGACCTGCGGCTCCTTGTCGCCGATTGCCGTCAGCGCCTCACGCGGCGGGATGGCGAAGGTCTGATCGGTGTGCACATTGGCGCGCCCGATGACGTTCAGGTCTTTATCGAGAACGATGGCCGCGGCGAGCCCGCGCACCGACGCCTGGAACGTGAGGAACTGCGAAAGCTTTTCGTGATCGTTGTTGAACACGGCCTTGTTGCTGCCGATGTCGAACGACATCACCATGATGTCGGAGCGCACGATCTGCGCGTGGTCGCGCAGATAGGCTTCGGCGACGATCAGCGAATTCTCTATCGCCGAACGCGTGCGCGTCGAGAACAGCCGGTCGAGGCCGCGGTCGAGCGTGACCGTCGCGACGATCGCGACGAGGATCGCCGGCACCGCGGCGATGATGGAAAACAGGCCGACGATGCGGATATGCAGCCGCGAGCCCGCGCGGCCGACACGCCGCGACTGCACGACCTGCCAGACTTCGCGCCCGATGATCGCGAGCAGCAGCAATCCGGTGGCAGCGTTGGTCAACAGCAGCGTGACCACGACGTAGTGCGTCGGTGAGATCGGCGTGAAATCGGCGAGGACGACGAACGTGACGAACGCCGACAACAGCGCGAGGCCGACCGCGATCGGTCCGAGCACGCGCGTCTCGCCCGTTTTGCCGGTTGAGCCGGCGAGCGTGGTTTCGGCGGTGACGGCCTGGTCGACGCTCATGGACCTCTGGTCGGATGTGGGGCCAAGCCCCGGATTTCATTGGCAGGATCGGCCGCGCGAAAGCGCGTTGACTGCGCCTGCGGCACTGATGCTTTTATACAACAATGTTGCCGAATTGCGACAAATCCGCGGCGCAAAAGCCACAGGATAGTTAAGCCGCCGCGGCCTTTTTGCGCGGGCTACTGGCTGCCGCGAAAGACCTGAATATCGAGGTCGCGGATTTTCTTGCGCAAGGTGTTGCGGTTGACGCCAAGCAGGTCGGCGGCGCGGATCTGGTTGCCGCGGGTTGCCGCCAAGGCCGCCGTGAGCAACGGGTACTCCACCTCACGCAAGATGCGGTGGTAGAGGCCCGCCGGCGGCAGGCCGTCGTCGAAACCGGAGAAATAGGCGCTGAGATGCCGCTCGACGGCGGCGGCGAGGCGCTCGTCCGGACGGCCCTCCTCCTTGAGCCCGGATAGCGCCGGTTCGGCCAGTTCGCTGTCGAGCACCGCCGCAGTAATGATCTCCTGCGGATAGAGCGCGGCCAGCCGTCGCGCCAGATTTTCCAGTTCGCGCACATTGCCTGGCCAACGGTACCGTTTCAGGCGGTCAAGGCCGGCTGGGTCGATCTGCTTCGGCGGCAGGCCCTCGCGCTGAATTTGCGCAAAGAAATGCCGGATCAGGTCCGGAATATCCTCGGTGCGCTCGCGCAACGGCGGCAGGCGCAGCGGCACGACGTTGAGACGGAAGAACAGATCCTCGCGAAACAGCCCCTGCTGGATCAGCAGGCGCAGGTCCTTATTCGTCGCGGCAATGATGCGCACGTCGCTCTTGATCGCGGTGCGGCCGCCGACGGTCGTGTATTCGCCCTGTTGCAGCACGCGCAGAAGGCGCGTCTGCGCTTCCATCGGCATGTCGCCGATCTCGTCGAGAAACAGCGTGCCGCCTTCGGCCTGCTCGAAGCGGCCGGAGTTACGCGCATTGGCGCCGGTGAAGGCGCCCTTCTCGTGGCCGAACAATTCCGATTCAATTAAGTCGCGCGGGATCGCCGCCATGTTGACCGCGACGAACGCGCCGGCGCGGCGCTTGCCGTAATCGTGCAGCGCGCGCGCGACCAGTTCCTTGCCGGTGCCGGATTCGCCCGAGATCATGACGGTAAGATCGGTCTGCATCAGGCGCGCCAGCACGCGGTAGATTTCCTGCATCGCGGGCGAACGGCCGACCAGCGGAATATTGTCGAAGTCGTCGTTCTTGAGCGCGGTCGGCCGTTTCTCTTTCGGCTCCGACAGCGCGCGGCCGACGATGGCGATCAGCTCCTTCAGGTCGAACGGCTTCGGCAGGTATTCATACGCGCCAAGCTCCGAGGAGCGGATCGCGGTCATGAACGTGTTCTGCGCGCTCATGATGACGATCGGGAGGTCGGGACGCGCCTTGCGGATGCGCGGGATGAGATCGAAGGCATTCTCGTCCGGCATCACAACGTCTGTCACAACCAGGTCGCCGTCGCCCTGGCTGATCCAGCGCCACAGCGTCGCGGCGTTCCCCGTCGAGCGGACCTCGTAGCCCGCCCGCGACAGCGCCTGATTGAGCACGGTGCGGATCGCGGCATCGTCGTCGGCAATCAATATGCTTCCGGTCGGCATCGTCGTCCTCACGGGCTCTGCATGGTCGTCTGCATGGGCGTCTGTATGGGCGGCGCGTCGTCAGCGACTTCGCCGTCGCTGTTGTAGATCGGCATCAGCACGCGGAAGATCGTGCGCTGCGGCTGCGATTCACATTCGATGATGCCGCCGTGATCGCCGACGATCTTGGCAACCAGCGCCAAGCCGAGACCGCTGCCGGTCGGCTTGGTGGTCACGAACGGATCGAACAGATGCGGCATCAGGTCTTCCGGCACCCCCGCCCCGTTGTCCTTGACGCAGAACTCGAGCGGCAACGACACGCGCGCCTTGCTGCCCGGAACAGCAAGCCGCACGCCGGGACGAAACGCGGTCGTAAGCTGGATTTCGCCGTCTTTAGAGGTCTCCCCGATTGCCTCGGCGGCGTTCTTCACGAGGTTGAGAAACACCTGCACCAGATGATCGCGGTTGGCGAACACCGGCGGCAGCGATGGATCGTATTCCTCGGTAAATTTGACGTGCCGGCCGAAGCCCGATTGCGCCAGCCGCTTTACGTGGTCGAGCACCACGTGGATATTGACCGGCGCGCGCTCGACCGGCCGCTCGTCGGCGAACACCTCCATGCGATCGACCAGCTTCACAATTCGGTCGGTCTCGTCGCAGATCAGCTTGGTCAGCGAGCGGTCATCGTCGCCGGCCGATTGTTCGAGCAGCTGCGCAGCGCCGCGGATGCCGGACAACGGATTTTTGATTTCGTGGGCGAGCATGGCGGCAAGCGCGATCACCGAGCGGGCCGCGCCGCGATGGGTCAACTGCCGGTCCATCTTGTCGGCGATGGTGCGTTCTTGCAGCATCACGACGACGTGCTGCGGGAATTCCGGCAGCGGCGCGACGTGCAGGTCGACCAGCCGCTCGCCCGGATTGCGCGGCGTCGCGAGATCGACCTTGTATTCGTTCACGGCCGCGCCGCGCTGGCGTACCTGATCGATCAGCGTCAGCAGCGGCGAGCCGAACGGAACCAGTTCGCGCAGCATGTGCCGCCGCAACATCGGGATCGAGGCCTGGAAGAATTGCTCGGCCGCCACATTGGCGTCGGCGATCTTGCCGTCGGCGGAAACGGTAATGACCGGATGCGGCAGCGCGTGCAGCACGGCGTCGGACGGAGACGCCGCAAGGGCCGCGACCGCTTCGGCGCGATTCATGCAGCCGCCCTCCACGCAAATGCGTCGAAAGCCTCGGCGAGGTTTTGCCTGGCCTGCCCCGGCTCGTCGGTGCTGCAAACGCGCGCGCGATGCTCCTTCAGCACGTCGGGTGAGACGCCCGCGGTCACGGCGGCAGCGTCGAGCGCCCAGGCAAGATGCTTGCGCGCATGACGGCGCCCGATCCTGATGCCGTGGTGCGCGAGCATTTCTTCGTAAAGCGCTGCAATCAAAGCAAGTTGTTTCGCCAATGATGGAGCGCTTTCGCGCACGCCGGTCGTCAGGTAACGCGCAACCTGGCCGGGGAACCACGGCCTTCCCTGCGACGCGCGGCCCACCATGACGGCATCGGCGCCGGATTTGGCGAGCGCCGCGGTGGCATCGTCGAAAGAGCGGATATCGCCGTTGACGACGACGGGGATCGATACGGCGTCCTTGACCGCGCGTACGGCATTCCAGTCGGCGGTGCCGTCATAGAACTGGCAGCGCGTGCGGCCATGCACGGTGATGAGCTTGATGCCGGCGGCTTCGGCGCGGCGCGCGAGCTCTGGTGCGTTGAGCGAATGAATGTCCCAGCCGAGCCGCATCTTGAGCGTGACCGGAATGTGCACGGCGCTAACCGTCGCTTCGATCAGGCCGAGGGCGTGGTCGAGATCGCGCATCAGCGCGGAGCCAGCCGCCATGTTGGTGACGAGCCGCGCCGGGCAACCCATGTTGATATCGATGATATCGGCGCCTTCGGCCTCGGCAATACGCGCGCCCTCGGCCATCCAGCGCGCCTCACAGCCGGCAAGCTGCACGACATTGATGGCGACGCCCTCGCCTTCGCTGCGGCGGCGGGCCTCGCGCTGGCCCTCGACAAGGGCCGAACTGGCGGTCATTTCCGACACCACGAGGCCGGCGCCGAGCCGTTCGGCAAGGCGGCGGAAGGGTGCGTCGGTGATGCCGGACATGGGGGCCAGCACGACGCGGTTCGGCAGCGCAATGCCGCCGATTGATAGCGAAGTGTCTGTAATTGCGGTCATTTCTGTCGCCGTCATCAATGCCCATCGTTTGGGCATCTTTTATCTGTGCCCAGAGTTTAGCCATTTTGCGAAAACGCGCAAGTGTTGCACTGCAATATTCTGTGGGGACGGAATCCGTTTCCGTCAGAACGGGAACCGGCTAAAGCGTGATGGATTGCAAGGTTCTATGGGCATGGCAGGCGTAGCAGCAGTGGTGGTGGCGGCCGGGCGGGGCTTGCGCGCGGGCGGGGATATCCCGAAGCAATTCCAGCCGCTGGGCGGGCAACCGATGCTCCGCCACAGCCTCGTAACGCTCGTAGAACATCCGAACGTCGATCTCATTCAGCCCGTGATCGGCGCCGAGGACGGCCCAACATTTCTTTCTTCTGCGGTTGCGCTCGACATTCTCGCGCCGGTTACCGGCGGAGCGACCCGGCAGGCTTCCGTGCGCGCCGGGCTCGAGGCGCTCGCGCCGAAATCGCCCGACCTGGTGCTGGTGCACGACGCGGCGCGCCCGTTCGTGTCGGCGGCGCTGATCTCGCGCGCGATCGCGGCGGCGGCGAAGACCGGCGCGGCGGTCCCCGCCCTGCCCGTTACCGACACGGTGAAAACTGTCGACGCGAATTCGCGTATCACCGGCACGCTCGACCGCGCCGCGTTGCGCACGGTGCAGACGCCGCAAGCTTTCGCATTCGGGCCGCTGCTCGATGCGCACCGGCGCGCCGCCAAGGAAGGCCGCAACGACTTTACCGACGATGCCGCGCTCGCCGAATGGGCGGGCCTGAGCGTGACCGTGTTCGAGGGCGAAGCCGGCAACATCAAGCTCACCACGGCGGACGATTTCGCGCGCTTGCAGGCGGCGCAGTTCGCATCGTTGGGCGACGTGCGCACCGGCACCGGCATCGACGTGCACGCGTTCGGCGCGGGCGATCACGTCATGCTCGGCGGCATACGCATCGCGCACGAGCGCGCGCTCACCGGCCACTCCGACGCCGATGTCGTGCTGCATGCGCTCACCGACGCCATCCTCGGCGCGCTTGCCGACGGCGACATCGGCGCGCATTTCCCGCCCACCGATCCGCAATGGCGCGGCGCCTCCTCCGACCGCTTCCTGACGTTTGCGGTCGAGCGCCTGAAGGCGCGCGGCGGGCGCATCGCGCATCTCGACATCACCGTGGTGTGCGAGAGCCCGCGCATCGGCCCCCACCGCGACGCCATGCGCGCGCGCATCGCGCAGCTCGCCGGCATCGACCTCGCGCGCGTGGCGGTAAAGGCGACCACCAGCGAGAAGCTCGGCTTCACCGGGCGCGGTGAAGGCATCGCTGCCTACGCCACCGCGACGGTGCGGCTGCCGTGGAGCGCGCCCGATGCTCGATGAGGATATCGTCGAGGCGGCAAAGCGCCTGCTCGACATCTGCAAGCGCAAGAACCTGCTGGTCGCGACCGCGGAATCCTGCAC
>JBAUHH010000258.1:0-1774 GCA_049680165.1 Pseudolabrys sp. | reverse complement strand
AAGGCGACGCGGCGCTCGAGCTGCTGCGCGATCGATTCGGCGACCAGTTGCGCGTCGAGCTCGGGCTTGCGGATTTCGACGATGTTGATGACGACGTCGCTGTCGGTCATCTTCGCGACGACCTTGCGCAATTTCTCGATGTCGGCGCCCTTCTTGCCGATCACCACGCCCGGACGCGCCGAGTGGATGGTGACGCGGCACTTCTTGTGCGGGCGCTCGATGACGATGCGGGAGACCGCCGCCTGCTTGAGCTGCTTCATCAGCTCGGCGCGAATCTTGATGTCCTCGAGCAGGAGCGTGCCGTACTCGTTCTTGCCCGAATACCAGCGCGAATCCCAGGTGCGGTTGATGCCGACCCGAAGCCCGATTGGATTGACTTTTTGACCCATCGTCTGTTCCTCGCTCAGGCTTTCGCTTTTGCCGCCGCCTCGACCTCACGCACCACGATGGTGAGATGAGAGAACGGCTTGAATATCCGGCCCATGCGGCCGCGGCCGCGCGGCATGAAGCGCTTGATCACCAGCGCCTTGCCGACATGCGCCTCGGCGACGACGAGCTCGTCGACGTCGAGATCGTGATTGTTCTCGGCGTTGGCGATCGCCGACTCCCGGCACTTGCGCACGTCGCGCGCGATGCGCTTGCGCGAAAACTCGTGGTCGGCGAGCGCGCTCGCGACCTTCTTGCCGCGAATGAGCTGGGCGACAAGATTGAGCTTCTGCGGCGAAATCCGCAGCATGCGGGTCACCGCTTTGGCCTCGGTCTCGGCGAGGCTACGCTCGCGTGCGCGCTTACCCATTGTCCCTGTCCGTCCTTAGCTCGCCGCCGGCGCAGCGCCCGGCGCCGCCGGTGCAGCGGGAGCCGCGCCAGGAGCGGCCGGTGCCGCGCTCATGCGCTTGGCCTTGCGGTCCGATGTGTGTCCGTAAAACATCCGCGTCGGCGCGAACTCGCCGAACTTGTGACCGACCATTTCTTCGGTCACCATCACCGGGATGTGCTTCTGCCCGTTATAGACGCCGAAATTCAACCCGACGAATTGCGGGAGAATGGTCGAGCGGCGGCTCCAGATCCGGATCATTTCGTGCCGGCCCGAATTGCGCGCGGCCTCCGCCTTTCTCAGCAGATAGCCGTCGACAAACGGACCCTTCCATACCGAACGCGTCATCTGATCATTCCTACTTCTGCTTCTTCCGCGCGTGGCGGCTGGCGATGATGAATTTCTTGGTGCGCTTGTTCTTGCGCGTCTTTTTGCCCTTGGTCGGGAAGCCCCACGGCGTGGTCCAGTGACCGCCGCCCTTGGTGCGCCCGCCGTGCGGATGGTCGACCGGGTTCATGGTGATGCCGCGGTTGTGCGGCATGCGGCCCTTCCAGCGCTGGCGGCCGGCCTTGCCGATGGTCGTGTTCATGTTGTCGGGGTTCGACACCGCGCCGATCGTGGCCATGCAGCGGCCATGCACCAGCCGTTGCTCGCCCGAATTCAGGCGCAGGATGACGTACTCGCCGTCGCGCCCGACAATTTGCGCGTAGCTGCCGGCCGAACGCGCGATCTGCCCGCCCTTGCCGATCTTGATCTCGACATTGTGCACGATGGTGCCGACCGGAACGTTGGCGATCGGCATGGCATTGCCCGGCTTCACGTCGGCGGATTCGGCGGCCACCACGCTGTCGCCGGGGCCGAGCCGCTGCGGCGCGAGGATATAAGAGAGCTCGCCGTCCTGATATTTCACTAGCGCGATGAACGCCGTGCGGTTGGGATCGTATTCGATCCGCTCCACCG
>JBAUHH010000257.1:0-6740 GCA_049680165.1 Pseudolabrys sp. | reverse complement strand
AGGCCGAGGTCGGCAAGGTGACATGCGTGCTCGGCCGCAACGGCGTCGGCAAGACGAGCCTGTTGCGCGCTATTGCCGGTCAACACGCGGTAAGCGCCGGCTCGATCGAGCTTCAAGGCAGTGACATTACGCGGCTGCCGACTGTCGAGCGTGCAAGGCACGGCATCGCCATCGTGCCGCAAGGGCGCGAAATCTTTCCATTGCTTACGGTGGCGGAAAATCTGGAAACAGGCTTTGCGCCGCTGCCGCGGAGCCAGCGCAGTGTGCCGGACGACGTGTTTTCGCTTTTTCCTGTCTTGCGCGACATGCTTGGCCGGCGCGGCGGAGATCTTTCGGGCGGCCAGCAGCAGCAACTGGCGATCGGCCGTGCGCTGGTCATGCGGCCGCGGCTGCTGCTGCTCGACGAGCCGACCGAGGGTATCCAGCCCTCGATTATCAAGGATATCGGGCGCGCCATCGGCTATTTGCGTTCGCTCAAGGAGATGGCGATCGTGCTGGTCGAGCAGTATCTCGACTTCGCCCGCGAACTCGGCGACCATTTCATCGTGATGGATCGCGGTGCGGTCGTCTATTCCTGTGACAACAAGACAATGGACGAGGCGGCGCTGAAACGGGCCTTGGCGATTTGATGAGGCGACGCCTACAATTTCCGCTATGGCGGTGTCCCGGCCAGGGCCGGGAATGACGAGTGGAGTGTTCGCGCGTGCCTGCTGCGACCGTCCTCAAGCGCAACGAGCAGATTTTCGCGGCCAATCGGGCGAGTGGAAATATTGCCGTCGCCGTCGGCATGGTGGCCGGCCGCGCCCGCCGCATGCGCGTGCAGGAAGACGGCTCGCTGCGCGTTCGCTTTCCCAATGCGGACGAAAAAACGCTCGAGGCGATCGTCCTCAACACCGCCGGCGGAATGACCGGCGGCGACCGGTTCACCCTCGATATCGCTGTCGGCGCCGGCGCCAATTTGACGGTCGGAACGGCGGCGGCGGAAAAAATCTATCGCTCGCTTGGTCCGGACGTGAGCGTGGCGGTGACGCTGAAAGTTCACGAAGCAGGCAGGCTCGCCTGGCTGCCGCAGGAAACCATCCTGTTCGATCGCGCACGGCTTTCGCGCCGCATCGAGGTCGATCTTGCCGCCGGCGCATCGCTGGTGATGGCGGAAGCGGTCGTGTTCGGCCGTTCGGCGATGGACGAGGTGGTCGCGGAGGGCAGCCTGGTAGACAGGTGGCGTGTGCGGCGAGATGGCCGCCTGTTGTTTGCCGAGACCTTGCGTCTCGAAGGTGACATTGCAAAAAAACTTACCGCGCCAGCCATTACAGCGGGCGGCGTCGCTGTTGCGACCGTGCTGATCGTGCCGGGTAGCGACGACAAGGTCGCCGCCGTGCGGGCCTTGGCGGATACGCATGTTGGCGAGGTGGGTATTTCAGCCTGGAACGGCATTGCCGTCGCGCGTCTATGCGCAAAGAACGGCGCAGCGTTGCGCCACGATCTTGCAGCCGTGCTTGCGGCGCTCGGGGCGCCGTTGCCTCGGCTGTGGCTCAATTGAGGAAGCGATGAACCTGACGCCGCGCGAAAAAGACAAGCTGATGATCGCCATGGCCGCGATGGTCGCGCGCCGCCGGCTCGAACGCGGCGTCAAGCTCAATCATCCGGAGGCGATCGCGCTGATTACCGACTTCATCCTGGAAGGCGCGCGCGACGGCAAGAGTGTCGCAGAACTGATGCAGAATGGCGCGCATGTGCTCACGCGCGCGCAGGTCATGGACGGCATTCCCGAAATGATAAACGACATCCAGGTCGAGGCCACGTTTCCCGACGGTACCAAGCTGGTGACCGTGCACGAACCGATTCGATGAGGGAGAGCAGGATGAATCGTAAACTTGCCGCGATTATTGCCGCTGCGCTCGTTCCGGGCACGGCCTTCGCGCATGTCGGCGTCGGCTCGACTGCCTCGTTCGCGGCGGGCGTTGCGCATCCGCTTGGCGGCCTCGATCATATGACGGTGATGGTCGCCGTCGGCTTGTGGGCGGCGCTCAAGGGTGGTCGCGCGCTCTGGCTCTGGCCGGCTGCATTCGTCACGATGATGCTTGCCGGCGGCGCGCTCGGCATGGCGCATGTGCCGGTGCCGTTCGTCGAACCGGGTATCCTGGCATCGGTGGTCGCCCTCGGTTTGATGGTGGCGCTTGCCGTCGACTTGCCGGTCTGGCTCGGTGCGGCGGTGACCGGCGTGTTCGCGCTGTTGCACGGCCACGCGCATGGCAGCGAGGTGCTCGAAACAATCGGCGGCGTCGAATACATGGTGGGCTTCGCCGTCTCCACCGCCTGCCTTCATCTCGCCGGCATCGGCGCCGCGCTGGGATTGGCGCGCGTCCACATGCGCGGCGTGGTGCGTGCAGCCGGCGCAGCCTGTGTGTTGAGTGGCGTCGGTGTCGCGGCCGGCGTCCTGTAGGAGCGAGCGATGATTCCGGGCGAACTGTTCATCAAGGACGGCGAGATCGAGCTCAACAGCGGGCGCAAAACGGTGACGCTGACCGTTTCCAACACCGGCGATCGGCCAATTCAAGTCGGCTCGCACTATCATTTCTTCGAAACCAATCCGGCTTTGAAGTTCGATCGCAAGAAGGCGCGCGGCATGCGGCTCGATATCGCGGCGGGCACGGCGGTGCGATTCGAGCCGGGGCAGACACGCGAGGTCACGCTCGTCGCCGTGGCTGGCAAGCGGACGATCTATGGCTTCCGGCAAGATGTGATGGGAAAGCTATGACCGCGTCTAATCCATCTCCATTACTGATTGAAGAGTACAAAGCTTGTCGCCAACTATTGGCGGACGATATCAAATGGATGGACCATTTGGAAATTTACACCGCGGGCGGAATCGCAGCGGTTTATGTTTTTATGTTCACCCTTAAGGCCGGAGAGTTCACGACTTGGGTCGCATTAGTGCCATGCGTTATCAGTTTTGCGGCGATGTTGCGCACTGTTGCGATTGACCGAACAATTGGCGTTATCAACGACTATCTTATCACTCTCGAGAGAAAATATCCGGAAATTGGATACACATCTTTCTACCGAAATAATCGCAGACTGACGATGCGCTATTCACGCATATATGTCTGGTTTCTTCTTATCGGTGCGACGATCGGCATCTATTTGACTGTCCGTATCAAAGGCCCGTTTTGGATTTAGGAGAATTCGATGGCGGTAAAAATCAAGCGTAGCGTCTATGCCGATATGTTCGGGCCGACCACCGGGGACCGCGTGCGGCTCGCCGACACCGACATCATTATCGAGGTCGAGAAGGATTTCACGACTTACGGCGAGGAGGTGAAGTTCGGCGGCGGCAAGGTCATTCGCGACGGCATGGGCCAGTCGCAGGCGACCAACAAGCAGGGTGCCGTCGATACCGTCATCACGAACGCGCTCATTCTCGATCACTGGGGCATCGTCAAAGCCGACGTCGGCATCAAGGATGGCCGCATCGCCGCCATCGGCAAGGCCGGCAATCCGGACATTCAGCCGGGCGTCACCATCGTCATTGGTCCCGGAACCGAGGTCATCGCCGGCGAGGGCAGGATTTTGACGGCCGGCGGATTCGACACCCACATCCATTTCATCTGCCCGCAGCAGATCGAAGAGGCTCTGATGGCAGGCATCACCTCGATGCTGGGGGGAGGGACGGGACCAGCACACGGCACCTTCGCCACCACCTGCACACCGGGGCCGTTTCATCTCGGCCGCATGATCCAGGCGGCCGACGCGTTCCCGATGAATCTCGGCTTTGCCGGCAAGGGCAATGCCTCGCGGCCCGCCGCGCTCGAAGAGATGGTGAAGGGCGGCGCCTGCGCGCTCAAGCTGCACGAGGACTGGGGCACCACGCCCGCGGCGATCGACTGCTGCCTGTCGGTCGCCGACGACTACGACGTGCAGGTGATGATCCACACCGACACGTTGAACGAGTCGGGCTTTGTCGAGGACACCATCAAGGCCTTCAAGGGCCGCACCATCCACGCCTTCCACACCGAGGGCGCCGGCGGCGGCCACGCGCCGGACATCATGAAGGTGGCCGGCCTGAAGAACGTGCTGCCGTCATCGACCAATCCGACGCGGCCCTTTACGCGCAACACGATCGACGAGCATCTCGACATGTTGATGGTTTGCCACCACCTCGATCCCTCGATTGCCGAGGATCTGGCGTTCGCGGAAAGCCGCATCCGCAAGGAAACCATTGCCGCCGAAGATATTCTTCACGACCTCGGAGCGCTATCGATGATGTCGTCGGATTCGCAGGCGATGGGCCGGATCGGCGAGGTGATCATCCGCACCTGGCAGACGGCCGACAAAATGAAAAAGCAGCGCGGCCGCTTCAAGGAGGAGCGCGGCGACAACGACAATGCGCGCGCCAAGCGCTACGTCGCCAAATACACGATCAATCCGGCGATCGCGCACGGCGTGTCGAAGCACATCGGCTCGGTCGAGAAAGGCAAGCTGGCGGACCTGGTGCTGTGGTCGCCGGCCTTCTTCGGCGTGAAGCCGGAATGCATCATCAAGGGCGGCACCATCGTCGCCGCGCTGATGGGCGACCCGAACGCGTCGATCCCGACGCCGCAACCGGTGCACTATCGCCCGATGTTCGGCGCCTTCGGCAAGGCGCTGACCGCGTCTTCGGTGGTGTTCGTGTCGAAGGCGGCGGCGAAAGGAAAATTGCGCGAGAAGCTCGGCGTCGAGAAGCAACTCGTCGCCGTCGATAACGTGCGCGGCGGTATTTCGAAGAAGAGCATGATCCACAACAATGCAACGCCGAACATCGAGATCGACGCCGAAACCTACGAGGTGCGCGCCGATGGAGAACTGCTGACCTGCGCGCCGGCGGACGTTCTGCCGATGGCGCAGCGCTACTTCATGTTCTGACAGTGGAGGCCTAAGCCTTTCATGCGTGCGATTTCCGTCAAGCCGGCGGCGACCTGGTCGGGCGAAACAGCCGATGCCGTCGTGCTCGATTACGACGGCCGCCATCGCCGCCGCATGGCGATGATCGGGACGAAAGGACTGGCCTTTCTGCTCGACCTGCCGGATGCCGTTTGGTTGCGCGGTGGAGATGCGCTGGTGCTTGAGGATGGCCGGCTGGTCGAGGTCGTGGCCGCGCCCGAGCCGCTGCTCGAAATTCGCTGTGCCGACTCGCTGCATCTCGCGCGTGTCGCCTGGCATCTCGGCAACAGGCATTTGCCGGCGCAAATGCTGGCCAAATCGCTTCGTATTCGCCGCGACCACGTTATCGCGGAAATGGCCGTTCAACTCGGTGCGCGCGTGATCGAGATCGAGGCGCCGTTCGACCCCGAAGGCGGCGCCTATGCCGGGGAGGCTGCGCACGGTCACCACGACGGGCATGACCACCACCACGATCACGCGTCCGATCACCATCGCCACGACCACGGTCATTCACATGGCTAAGCGTGGCCAAGCCCTCATCCGTTCATCCCCGCGCAAGCGGGGACCCAGGGTCGCAGGCACCGAGCCTGCCGCTCTGGCTTCCCGCTTGCGCGGGAATGAGCGGGAGGATGCCGGGCCGATCATGCAAGCCGCCCTTTACCGGTTGATGACCTGGTTTTCGCCTGCCTATCCGGTCGGCGCGTTCTCCTATTCAAGCGGTCTCGAATGGGCCATGGAAGCAGGCGATATCCACGATGCGGAAACGCTGCGGCATTGGCTCGCGGCGATGCTCAACGACGGCGCGGGGATCAACGACGGCATCTTTTTCGCCCATGCCTATTGTGCCGTCATCGGTAGCAACGACGCGAAGCTTGTCGATGTTGCCGGATTGGCGGCGGCTTTCGCGCCAACGCGCGAGCGTCATCTCGAGACGACAGCGCAAGGGCGTGCCTTCATGGACGTGACGCGCGCGGCATGGCCTTGCGTAGCACTTAATAAACTTAAGGCGCTCTGGGATGGTCCGGTTGCTTACCCTGTCGCCGCCGGCGTTGCCTGCGCCGGGCATGACATTCCACTTGCCACGGCGCTCCGCACATTTATCGCCGCCATAACCGCCAACTGGGTTTCCGCCGGTGTCCGCTTGATCCCGCTCGGACAGACCGACAGCCAACGCGTGCTCAAGGCGCTCGAGCCGGCCGTGGCGGCGGCGGCACATCGGGCGCAGCATGCGACGCTCGATGAGCTTGGCAGCGCTACCTTTCGCGCCGATCTTGCGAGCGCGCGCCATGAAATCCAATATACGCGCCTGTTTCGCAGCTAACGGAGCTCAAGATGCACAGCCCCAACGGCCCACTTCGTGTCGGAATCGGCGGCCCGGTCGGCTCGGGAAAGACCGCCCTGATGGACGCGCTCTGCAAGGCGATGCGGGACGCTTACGACATCGCGGCGATCACCAACGACATTTATACCAAATGGGACGCGGAATTTCTGGTGCGTTCGGGCTCGCTCACGGCCGACCGCATCGTCGGTGTCGAGACCGGCGGCTGTCCGCACACCGCAATTCGTGAAGACGCGTCGATGAATCTTGCGGCCGTCGCGGACATGCGCGCGAAGTTTCCGTCGCTCGATCTCGTCCTTATCGAATCCGGCGGCGACAATCTCGCCGCGACGTTTTCGCCGGAACTCGCGGATTTAACGATCTACGTCATCGATGTGGCGGCGGGCGACAAGATCCCATCGAAAGGCGGGCCGGGGATTACGCGTTCTGATCTGCTGGTCATCAACAAGATTGACCTTGCGCCCTACGTCGGCGCTTCACT
>JBAUHH010000256.1:0-2230 GCA_049680165.1 Pseudolabrys sp. | reverse complement strand
TCGAGAAGGAACGCTACGCGGTTCCGGGAGGCTTCGCGCTGCTGCCGACCATGGGCGGGCAGACCGCGCTCAATACCGCGTTGTCGCTCCGCAAGATGGGGATCTTGGAAAAATTCGACGTGACGATGATCGGCGCCACCGCCGACGCCATCGACAAGGCGGAGGACCGCGAGCAGTTCCGCGAGGCGATGAAGAAGATCGGGCTGGAGACGCCCAAACCCTTTCTCGCCAATGCATCCGACCTCAAGCAGGCGGACCGCGACCGCTACGCGCAGGCGCTGAGCGAGATCGAAGCGCTCGCCGCCAATGAGGCCGCGAAGGCGCGCAAGCGCGCCGCCTTCCAGCGCGAATGGGACGACAACGAGCAGGAGCGCAAGAAGCGCTACGTGTTCCGTGCGCTCGGCGAGGCGATGCTGGGACTGGCGGAGGTCGGGTTGCCGGCCATCATTCGCCCGTCGTTCACGCTCGCCGGCACCGGCGGCGGCGTCGCCTACGACCTCGAGGATTTCATCCGCATCGTGCTCGAGGGCCTCGACGCCTCGCCCACCAACGAGATCCTGATCGAAGAGAGCGTGCTCGGCTGGAAAGAGTTCGAGATGGAGGTGGTGCGCGACAGACGAGACAATTGCATCATCGTCTGCTCGATCGAAAACCTCGACCCGATGGGCGTGCACACCGGCGACTCGATCACCATCGCGCCGGCGCTCACGCTCACCGACAAGGAATACCAGATCATGCGCGACGCCTCGATCGCGGTGTTGCGCGAGATCGGCGTGGAGACCGGCGGCTCCAACGTGCAGTTCGCTGTCAATCCGGTCGACGGGCGCCTGGTGATCATCGAGATGAATCCGCGCGTGTCGCGCTCGTCCGCGCTCGCCTCGAAAGCGACCGGCTTCCCGATCGCCAAGGTCGCCGCCAAGCTCGCGGTCGGCTACACCTTGGACGAAATAGCGAACGACATCACCGGCGGCGCGACGCCGGCCTCGTTCGAGCCAACCATCGACTACGTCGTCACCAAGATTCCGCGTTTTGCGTTCGAGAAATTCCCCGGCGCCTCGACCACGCTGACCACCTCGATGAAGTCGGTGGGCGAAGCGATGGCGATCGGCCGCACCTTCCAGGAGTCGCTGCAAAAGGCGCTGCGCTCGCTCGAAACCGGATTGACCGGGCTCGACGAAATCGCGATCGAAGGCGTGGATGCCCGCAAAGGCGCCAACGACGCCGACAACAAGAACGCGATCCGCTCCGCGCTCGGCACGCCGACGCCGGACCGGCTGCTGAAAGTCGCGCAGGCGATCCGCCTCGGCGCCGACGACGAGCTGATTTACAATGCCTGCCGCATCGACCGCTGGTTCCTCCAGCAGATCCGCGCGCTGGTCGAGACCGAAGCCGAGATCAAGGCCAAGGGCCTGCCGAAAACGCCCGGCGCGCTGCGGCGGCTCAAGGCGCTCGGTTTTTCCGACAAGCGGCTCGCCAGGCTCACCAAGGACACGGTGGATGCGGTGACGCGCAAACGCCGCGCGCTCGGCGTGCGGCCGGTGTTCAAGCGCATCGACACCTGCGCGGCAGAGTTCGCCTCGCCCACCGCGTACATGTATTCGACCTACGACGCGCCGTTTGCGGGCACGCCGGTGAACGAAGCCGCACCCTCCGCGAAGAAGAAAGTCGTGATCCTCGGCGGCGGCCCGAACCGCATCGGCCAGGGCATCGAGTTCGACTACTGCTGTTGTCACGCCGCCTTCGCGCTGAAGGACGTCGGCTACGAAACCATCATGATCAACTGCAATCCGGAGACGGTGTCGACCGACTACGACACCTCCGACCGGCTCTATTTCGAGCCGCTGACGCCGGAGGACGTGCTGGAGATCATCGACGTCGAACGCTCGAACGGAACGCTGCACGGCGTGATCGTGCAATTCGGCGGGCAGACGCCGCTCAAGCTCGCGGAGGCGCTGGAGAAAGCGGACGTGCCGATCCTCGGCACCTCGCCCGACGCCATCGACCTCGCCGAGGACCGCGACCGTTTCAAGAAGTTGATCGACAAATTGAAGCTGCGGCAGCCGAAGAACGGCATCGCCACCTCGCCCGACGCCGCGCGCGCGGCCGCCAAAAAGATCGGCTATCCGGTCGTGATCCGGCCGTCTTATGTGCTCGGCGGCCGCGCGATGGACATTGTGTACGACGGCGCGCAGCTCGACCGTTACCTCGCGCGGCTTTCCTCCGATCTCGA
>JBAUHH010000255.1:0-11780 GCA_049680165.1 Pseudolabrys sp. | reverse complement strand
TGGATTACGCGATGCCGCGCGCAAGCGACATGCCGATCGAATTGCGCGAGAAAGTGCACGCCTCGCCGGCGACCACCAATCCACTCGGCGTCAAGGGCACCGGCGAAGCCGGCACGACCGCGGCAATTGCCGCCATCATGAACGCGGTCTCGCACGCGATCCCGAACGGCGCCGCCGATCACATGGACATGCCGGCGACGCCGGCGAAAATCTGGGCCGCGTGCCAGAAGGCGCAGGAAGCCAAGTCCTGAATCGTCATCGCCGGGCTTGACCCGGCGATCCATCTTTATTGAAGAGCTGGATCACCGGGTCACGCCGCTTCGCGGGCGGCCCGGTGATGAAGTTGAGATTGTTTACGCCTGCGAGATGAACTTCACGTTCATGTAGGCCTCGAGGCCTTCCATACCGCCCTCGCTGCCGTAGCCGGATTCCTTGATGCCGCCGAACGGCGTCTCCGGCGTCGAGATGGCGACGGAATTCACGCCCACCATGCCGGACTGGATCGCGTCGCCGATCGCGGCCGCAGTCGTGGCCGACGAGGTGAACGCGTACGCGGCGAGCCCGTATTCGAGCGAATTGGCGCGCTCGACCACTTCGTCGAAAGTCTTGAACGGCACGATCGGCGCCACCGGCCCGAACGGCTCCTGCGTCATGATCTTGGCGTCATCCGGCACGTCGGTGATCACCGTCGGCTCGAAGAAATAGCCCTGGTTGCCGTGGCGGTTGCCCCCGGTGACAATCTTGCCGCCGCGGCTCTTGGCGTCGTTGACGAACGTCTCCATGGCGTCGAGACGGCGCGGATTGGCGAGCGGGCCCATTGTGGTGCCCTTCTCCATCCCGTCGCCGAGCTTGATGCCCTTGGCGTACTCGGTGAAGCGCGCCAGGAATTTATTGTAGGACGGCTCCTGCACGTAGAAGCGCGTTGGCGAGATGCAGACCTGCCCCGCGTTGCGATACTTGAACGCGGCGATGGTGTCGGCGGCTTTCTCCGGGTCGGTGTCGGCGAAGACGACGACCGGCGAGTGACCGCCCAATTCCATGGTCGCCTTTTTCATACCCTTGGCGGCGAGCCCCGCGAGCAGCTTGCCCACAGGGATCGAGCCGGTGAAGGAAATCTTCTTCACAATGTCCGACGCGATGACGTGCTCCGAGACATTCGCCGGCACGCCGAACACCAGATTGAGCACGCCCGCCGGCACGCCCGCGTCGGCGAAGCATTTCACCAGCTCGACGCAGCCGCCCGGCGTTTCTTCCGAGGCCTTGATGACGATCGTGCAGCCGGCCGCGAGCGCGCCGGCGATCTTGCGCACCGGCGTCAACGTCGGGAAATTCCATGGCGTGAACGCGGCGACGACGCCGACCGGCTCTTGCATGACGAGCTGGCGCACGCCCTTTTGCCGGCCCGGCACGATGCGGCCATAGGCACGGCGGCCTTCCTCGGCGTACCAGTCGATGATGTCGGCCGAGGTGAGAACTTCGCCGCGCGCTTCTGGATAAACCTTGCCCTGCTCCTGCACCATCACCTTGGCGACGTGATCGTGGCGCTCGCGCAGCAGATCGGCGGCCTTGCGCATGATCTTGGCGCGGTCATAGGCCGAGGTCGCTTTCCAGGCCGGGAAGGCCTTGTCGGCGGCGGCAAGCGCGGCGTCGAGATCGGCTTTGCTGGCGTGCGGCAGATGCGCCAGCACCTTGCCGGTGGCCGGATTCATGACGTCCTCGCCCTTGCGGCCTTCGCCGTTGAGCCATTTGCCGTCGATATAAAGTGCAAGATCGGAGTACATGCGAACCTCACGGTTACGGAACGATCATGCGCGATGAATTAGCACTTTCGCGCCACCTCGGCCACCCCGCGGGAGAGCCCGCGCCTAACCGAGAAATGCGCCGCCATTCACCTGGATCGTCTGGCCAGTGATGTAGCGCGCGCCAGGGCCGACGAGAAACCGCACGGTGGCGGCGACGTCGTTCGGATCGCCGCGCTCGCCGGTAATGGTGCCGTGGGTCAGATGATGCGCGGGACTGGGCGACGACGCCGGCCGCGGCGTGTTGATCGCGCCGGGCACCACGCAGTTGGCGTTGATTCTGTCGGCGGCGAGATCGTGCGCGAGCGCGCGCGTGAAGCCGACGAGGCCGGCCTTGGCGGTGATGACATGCGCGCGGTCCTTGGCGCCGCGATGCGCGCTCATGCCGCCGATATTGACGATGCTGCCCGCGCCGCTCTTGCGCAGCGCCGGCAGGCAGGCTTTCGCGCAATGAAACGCGCCGTCGAGGATCACGTTCATGATCTCGCGCCAGTCGGCGTAGCTCAACTCGTCGAACGGCTTCTCGCGCCGTAGCGCCGCGTTGTTGACCAGGATGTCGATGCGGCCGAAATTTTTCAGCGCGGCGGCAGCGAGCGCCTCGGCGATCGTCGGATCGCCGACGCTGCCCATGACGACGACCGCCTTGCCACCCGCGGCTTCGATCTCGCGCGCGACGCTGTCGGCTTCCGCCTTGTTCGATTGCGCATTCACCACCACCGACGCGCCGGCATCCGAAAGCTGGCGCGCGATGGCGCGGCCGATATTGCGCCCGGAGCCGGTGACGATCGCGACCTTGCCGGCGAGCTCCTTGTTGTCAGCCATCGTTCAAGTCATCCCCGTAATGCCGAAAGATCGAGCGGCCCATCATACAGCTTCGCCAGCAATTTTAGCGCCGCGGCGCTGCGCTTGTCTTCCCAGCCGCCGTGGCGCGCATTGAGCAGGAATTTTTCCTCGACGTCCGCGTGGGTCAGCGGTTCGTGCGCGCCGCCGCGCAGATGCGGCTGGCGTTCCTCGATCACGCTGCCGCCGCGCATGACCGCGCGGATGTGACCGGTGAAGTTGTTCGGATAGGGATTGTCCGGATCGACGACGTAGCGAACTTTGGATGACAGCGCGAGCACGTCCTTGTCGTGCACCGCCGCGTCGGTGAACGCATCGAGGCCGACGCCGCCGCGCACGAAGCCGGTCGCCAGCAAAAAGGGCGTGGAAAATTTCGCGGCGTAGCCATTGGGCGGGCGCTGCTTGTCGGCGAGTGGCTCCCACAGCCGGTGCACGGTGCCCTCCGCGACCTCGCAGACCAGTTCCTTCACGTCATCGGCTTTGATGCCGCGCGCGGCGAGCCGCTTGGCGCAATCGATATAGGGATGCGCCATGGTCCCGCACGGATAGGGCTTGAACGCCAGCGTCTCGGTCACCCAGCGCTTGCCGAAATCGCCGGTGAGCGCCGCGTAGTTGCCTTTGGTAGTGTGCGCGAAGCCGTGGAACAGCCCGTGCACACCCTCGAACACCGTGCGCGGGCCAGAAAATCCGCTACGGCCGAGCAGCGCCGCGCGCAGGCCCGATTGCGCCGCCCAGCCCGGATGCAGCCGCTTGGTCCACGCGCCTTCGGCGAGATATTCGATGATGCCGCCGGCAAGGCTGCCAGCGATGCCAAGGGCGTCAACGATCTGCTTTTGCGTCAAACCTAGCGCGGCGCCGACCCCGGCGGCCGCGCCCATGACGCCGAAGATCGCCGTCGGATGAAAGCCGGATTTGTGCACGGCCTTCGGCACCACCGTACTGAGCCGACACATCACCTCAGTGCCGACCGCGATGCCGAGCAGCGCCGATTGGCCGTCCGGCTTGTGGCGCTCGCAGGCGGCAAGCACCGCCGGCACGATCACCGCGCCGGCATGCACCGGGCCGCCCTCGAAGGTGTCGTCGAAATCCTCGCCATGCGCCGCCGTGCCGTTGATGAAGGCCGCACCCGACGCGCTCAGCGTGCGCTTATGCCCGATCGCGGTGCACGGTCCGTCGTCATCCCAACCCGCGAGCGCTCTTTTAACGTAGTCTTCGTTTCGTGCGGTGACGCAAAGCCCGACGACATCGATCAGCAAATCGTCGCATTTCGTTTTCACCGCAGGCGGCAGGCCGGCGGCGTGAAGCCCGGCGATACACTCTGCAAGCTGTTCAGCGACCGCTTTGGTGTTTGCTTTCATCGCTCAGACCGGAACGGCGCGCTGGCCGCCAAATTTGGTCAGACGATTGGCGATGGTCACGACCACGGAGGTAATCAGCAACATAACCAGGCCGAGCACCGAAATGGCGGCCAGATCGCCGCTTTCATTAAGATCGTAGATCAGAACCGACAGCACCTTGGTCTGTGAGGTGAACAGCATGATCGCGGCCGACAACTCGCGGATAACGCCGACGAAGATGAAGCACCAGGTCGCGACCACACTGGTGCGTAGCAGCGGCGCGGTGATCTGCCACAGCGCGCGCAGACGCGTGGCGCCGAGAATGCGGCTTGCATCTTCCAGTTCCGGATGCACCGCGTGGAAAGCCGACTGCATCTGCTGATACGCCGCGGGCATCGCCAGCGTCACAAAAGCGATCAGCAAAATCCAGAGTGTTCCGTAAAGCACGAACGGCGGCCGCGTGTAGGCGAAAAACAGCCCGACGCCGAGTACGATGCCCGGAATCGCGATCGGCGCGGTGGCGAGAAAGCCGAACACCGCGTGCCCGCGAACCGCGCGGCGTGCGGTGACGTAGCTGATCACCAGCGCCATGATTGTGCCGATAGTTGCCGCCAGGGTGCCTAGAATGAAGGTGTTGCGCAGCGCAAGCCCGGTCGCCGACAGCTCGAAGAAAACGAAATGCACGTTCTGCACCGTGAAATTGTTCACCCACACGAGCTGCGAGGCGACCTTGGAGAAAGCGGCGTTGAGCAGCGCGAAATAAGGCAGGAACACCGGACACGCCAGAACGATTATGGCGGCGCCAATCGCCAGCCACCGATAGCCGCCGAGCCGCACGATGCGCGGCTCGCTGTTCTTGCCGCCAACCACTGAATAGCCGCGTCGGCCAAGCACCATTGCCTGACCGCGCAGCAACAGGACCGTCAGCAGCAGGAGCGGCAGCGACGCCGCGGCGGCCAGCTCGGGCTTGGGCGGAAACTGGAACAGGCTCCATATCTTGGTGGTCATGGTGTGGAAGCCGGCCGGCATCGCCAGGATTGCCGGCGAGCCGAACAGCGTCATCGCCTGCAAAAACGCCACCAGCGCGCCGGCGACGACCGCCGGCAGGGCTAGCGGGATGGTGATGCGCCAAGCGGTGTCCCAGGCGCTTGCGCCAAGCATGGAAGAGGCGTCTTCGAGATCACCCGGCGTGCGATCGAGCGCGTTGGCGACCAGCACAAAGACGTAGGGAAAGGTGTAGCAGCTGATGACAAAGACAAGCCCGGAAAAGCTGTAGATATTGAGCAGATGCTGGTCCGAGCCGGCGCCTGTCAACTCGCGGAACAATTGATTGAGCAGTCCGCTGTTCGGCGCCGCCAAAAGCTCCCAGGCGATAGCGCCGAGAAACGGCGGCGTCACAAATGACGCCGTCACCAGCAACCGTACCGTGCGGCGCAACGGCATGTCGGTGCGCGCCACGAGCCAGCCCATCGGCGCCGCCACAGTGCAGCAGATCAGCGCCGACAAGGCCGCAAGTGCGAAGGTCGTGAGCAGCGGATCGAGATAAGCCGCGTCGCTAACCAGGCGATGGAAATTGTCGACGGTGAAGGCGCCGTTCTTGTCGGTGAATGCGTAATACGCCAGCCACGACAGGGGCAGTACGATCAGCACGCACAGAATAGCCGCAAACACGAGCAGCACTGGCGTCGACAGGTCAAAGCCGAGCGGCCGTTTTCCGGCCTGCACGACGGGTGCAGCGATGGTCATGGCCGTGTCATTCCCGGCCCTGTTCCGGGCATCCACGTCTTACGGACATTTCCGGGAACAAAGGCGTGGATGGCCGGGACAAATTTACGACCGGGCCGGCCTTTGGCCGGACCCGGTTGCCCGGCCATGACGGTGTCATAAGTCGCAGCCACACACATTACACGTGGAAGATCTTGACGTAGCGCGCCTTGATCTCTTCGGCCGCCTTGAGCACGCCTGCCGGATCGTCCTTCATCAGCTTGATCTTGCTCAGCGGCGTGCGGCCCGGCTTTTCCTTGGCCTGCGGATGCGCGGAACGCAGCCCGCCGACATTGATGCAGAGCTGCTGGCATTCCGGCGAGAAGCAGTAGTTCTGGAACAGCCGCGCCGCGTTCGGATGCGGCGCCGCCTTGAACATGCCGTTCGGGCCGATAATCAGCGGCGTACCTTCGGTGGCATAAACCGGCTCGACCGGCTGACCCGATTCCTTTTCGGAGAAGATCAGGTACTCCACGCCGTCGGCCTGGATCGCACGCTCACCCAGAGCAAGCTTCTTCGGCGGATCGGCTGCCGACTGCACCTGCATTATATTTTGCTTCGCGAGCTTTTCAAAATAGCCCCAGCCAATATCGCGGGCGGTTTCGAAAGTCGCGGTCATTGTCGTTCCGCTGTAGCCGGGATGCGATTTGACGATCTTGCCCTTCCATTTCGGATCGAGCAGGTCTGCAAAGCTCTTCGGCGCTTCGTCCTTTTTGACCAGATTGGTGTTGTAGGCGATGACGCACAGGAAAATACGGAAGCTCGCGAAGGTGCCGTCCGGGTCCTTGTGCTCGGCCGGATAGAATTTTGCGACGTCCTCCGGCACGTAGGCCTCGAGCAGGCCTTGCCGTTTCCAGATGATGAGGTGCGATGCATCCGAGGAATTGACGACGTCGACCGCATGCACGTTGGCGGAATACTCCTGACCGATGCGCTGAAGCACGCGTTCGGCGCCGGTGCGCTCGACCGCGCAGGCCACGCCGGGATATTTGGCTTCGAACGATTTGCCGATCTGCTGCGCGAGCTTGGTATCGACCGACGTGTACCAGACGACCTTGCCCTCTTTCTTGGCGGCCTCGATCAGGGCCGGGGTGACAGCGCCGGCCGGCGGCGCGGCAGCGCTCACGTAGGTCGAAAATGCCGATCCGGCCGCGAGTGCGCTCGAGCCGATAAGCAGTTTTCTGCGGGATATTTTCAGGTTCATCCGAATATCCTCCCTTGCGTTGTCGATCTTGTTTTGCGTTTCTTTTCGCATTAGCCGACCAGCGCCCGGCACTTTTCGGGCGGCAGATAGAGCCAGACGGCGCTGCCCTGCGGGATGCTGTCGCCGGCGGCGGTGACCGCGCGCAACTGCGTGCCGTCCCTGGCCTCAACCATATAGTCCCGGCTGCTGCCGAGAAAGACCTGCCGCACCACGGTAGCCGGAACGGCGTTTTCGGATTGTTGCGGCGCGGTGGCGGAAAGCTTGATGTCGTGCGGGCGGATCGATACCGCGGTGCCGGCGCCGGCTTTGACCGGCGCACCGACACAGCGCAGCGTCGCGCCGGCAAAGCTGACGTGGGTCTGATCGAGGCCTTTCGCCGTGATGACGTTGCTGGAGCCGATGAAGCGCGCGACAAATTCCGAGCGCGGCCGGTCGTAGATTTCCTCAGGGCCGCCGGATTGCTCGATCTTGCCGGCATTCATCACGCAGATCAGGTCGGCGGTGGTCATCGCTTCCGACTGATCGTGCGTCACATAGACGGTGGTATAGCGATAGGTGTCGTGCAGGCGGCGCACCTCGAAACGCATTTCCTCGCGCAGATTGGCGTCGAGATTGGAAAGCGGCTCGTCGAGCAGCAGCGTCTCCGGCTCGACGATCAGCGCGCGCGCCAGCGCCACGCGCTGCTGCTGGCCGCCCGACAATTCGCCCGGGTAGCGCTCGGCGAGCGGCGCAAGTTTCGTCGTCGCGAGAATGGCGTCGAGCTTCTTGCGGATGGTATCGCGAGACATCTTCCGCAGCTTGAGGCCATAGATGATGTTCTCGGCCACCGTCATGTGCGGCCACAGCGCGTAGCTCTGGAAGATCATCGACATGTTGCGCCGCTCCGGCGGCAGCGTGTTGGCCGGCGTCGAGACGACGCGGTCGCCGACGCGGATTTCGCCCTCGCTCGGCTCGACGAAGCCGGCGATCAGGCGCAGCGTCGTGGTCTTGCCGCAGCCGGACGGGCCCAGCAGGCACACGAGCTTGCCGTGCTCGATGGTGAGTGAGATGCGATCGACCACGGCGTTCGGGCCGTATCGCTTGGTCAGGTCCCGTAACTCGACCGACGCCACGCGCTTCCTCCCTTCGCCCCACCTATATCGCGGCCGTTGGCGGCCGTTCTTTTTACGAGCCGGTGAATGCCGGCTTGCGCTTTTCCATGAACGCCTTGCGGCCCTCAATGTAGTCGCTGCTGGCGAAGCATTGCGCCACCAGATCGTCGCAGCGCTTGAGATCGCGCTTGCTCTCGTCCTTGACGGTTTCGCCGACGATGAACTTCACGGAATTGACCGTGAGCGGCGCGTTGGCGCCGATCGTGTCGGCGTAATCCTTGACATATTTCTCGATCTCCTCGGTCGGCAGCACGCGATTGACGAGACCCATCTGCAAGGCTTCCGCGGCGGTGAACTGGCGCGCGGTGAAGAAGATTTCCTTCGCGAAGGACGGCCCAACCAGATCGACCAGCTTCTTGATGCCCTTGAAAGCGTAGCCGAGGCCGAGCTTGGCCGCCGGCACGCCGAACTTGGAATTGTCCGAGCAGATACGCAAGTCGCAGCACAATGCGAGGCCAACGCCGCCGCCGATGCAATAGCCGCGGATCATGGCGATGGTCGGCTTGGGAAACTCGTAGACCGCGGTGTTGGCCTGATCCACCGCGACGTTGTAGCGATCGATCGCTTCCTTGCTCGAGCGCTCGCTCTCGAATTTGGAAATGTCGGCGCCCGACACAAAGGCCTTGCCGCCGGCGCCGGTGAGCACGACCACGCGGATATCCCTGTCCTTGGCGAAGTCGTCGAGAATGCCCGACGCTGCTTCCCACATCTCGAGCGACACCGCGTTGTGGCGCTCCGGATTGTTGAAGATCAGATAGCCGACGCCGCCCTCCTTGCGGGACAGCATCTTGTCGGTTTGCGTCATTCGTCTCGTCCTTCTCTTCTTTTTGTCGTCACCGGGCTTGTCCCGGCGACCTCGCTTAGGAGAGCAATGCGTCCCCAAGCGGGATGGCCGGGTCAAGCCTGGCCATGACACAATGTTAAACCGCCTTTGCCTGATGCAGCGCCTTTATCTCGTCGGCGCTGAATCCGAATTCGCTAAGAATTTCGTCGGTGTGCTCGCCCATCTCCGGTGGCCGGACAGCGATGCTGCTGGCCGTGCGCGAGAGCATGAACGGCTGGCCGACGAGGCCGAGCCTGCTGCCGTCCGCACGCGCGGATTCCTTTGCCATGCCGAGATGCTTCACCTGCGGATCGTCGAACATCTGATCGATCGAATAGATCGGCCCGCACGGCACGCCGGCCTGGTTGAAAATGTCGACCCACTCGGCGCTCGATTTTGTCGCGGTCGCCGCATCAATCTCGGCGTTGAGCGCGTCGCGGTTCTGCGAGCGCAATTTTCCGCTCTTGTAATCTGACTTGTCGATCCACTCGAGATGGCCGACCGAATTGCAGAAGCGTTCCCAGATCAACTGCCCCGTGACGGCAATGTTGAGGTGGCCGTCCTTGGTCTTGAACACGCCGGTCGGAATTGAGGTGGGGTGGTTGTTGCCGGCTTGTTTCGGCACTTGCCCTTCGGTCAGGAAGCGCGCGGCCTGGAAATCGAGCATGAAAATCTGCGCCTGCAACAGCGAGGTCGTCACCCACTGACCTTCGCCGGATTTTTCGCGTTCGAGCAGCGCGGTGAGAATGCCGAGCGCGCAAAACAGCCCGGCGGTCAAATCGGCGATCGGAATGCCGACGCGCACCGGCCCCTGCCCCGGCAAGCCGGTGATCGACATCAGCCCGCCCATGCCTTGCGCGATCTGATCGAAGCCCGGCCGCTTGGCGTAAGGTCCGTCCTGGCCGAAGCCGGAAATGCTGGCGAGCACGATGCCCCTGTTGATCTTGCGCAGATCCTCGTAGGCGATGCCGAGGCGGTCCTTCACATCGGGCCGGAAATTCTCCACCACGACGTCCGCTTTCGCGACCAGCCGCATGAAGGCGGCAAGCCCTTCGGGCGATTTCATGTCGAGCGTCATGCCGCGCTTGTTGCGCTGGAGATTCTGGAAGTCGGAGCCTTCGCGCGGGCCGCCCGGCCCCTCGCCTTCGGACAGATGCGGCGGCGTCTCGATCTTGATGACGTTGGCGCCCCAATCGCCCAACTGCCGCACGCAGGTTGGGCCGGAGCGCACGCGGGTGAGGTCGAGGACGGTGAAGCGGGAAAGAGCCTGCGAGGCCCGGGAAAACGGCATTCGGATGGGCTCCAAACCAGTGTTTTTACCAGCCTTGGACGGCTTTTCGGGCTCGACATTCCCCGATAAATGGCGGCTTGTCCATTGCGAGGGCCAAGGCGGATTTGACCATATTATTCATCATTTAGCGGAATAGTGCGGCCGGTTGCCTTGAAAAGACCACGGCAGCCTGTCATATGACCCTTGCGGATGAACAATCCAATCTTGGATTTTGCGGGCCGCGTGCACGAAATTCTTTAACAACGATTTTCGCCCCGCCCATCCGACCTTCACCCAAGCCGACAACCCTGGCAACGCGGGATGTCTTTGAAAGGCGCGATTCCGCCGGTCGCACGAGCGATTCGGCCGCATCGCCATATAAGAAAGAGACTCTTTGAATTCTTTTCACGATTTCGGCCTCGTAGAGCCGATCACTCGCGCAATCGCGGATGAAAAATACGTCATTCCCACTCCGATCCAGGCACAAACCATCCCACTCGTCCTTGAAGGACGCGATGTCATCGGCATCGCGCAGACCGGCACCGGCAAGACCGCGGCCTTTGCGCTCCCGATCCTGAATCATCTCAACGCCAAGCGCGTGCGGCCGGAAAAGAAAGCCTGCCGCGTGCTGGTGCTTTCGCCGACGCGCGAACTGTCCGGCCAGATCGTCGACAGCTTCCGCGCTTACGGACGCCATATCCGCCCGCTGGCGATCGCGCTTGCGATCGGCGGCGTACCGATCAACCGGCAGATCCGCTCGGTCGCGCACGGTGTCGAAGTTCTGGTCGCGACCCCGGGCCGCTTGCTCGATCTCGTGCAGCAGCGCGCGCTTCGCCTCGACCAGGTCGAAATACTTGTGCTGGATGAAGCCGACCGCATGCTCGACATGGGCTTCATCCATGATATCAAGCGGCTCGTGGCGATGCTGCCGAAAGACCGGCAGACATTGTTCTTCTCGGCGACCATGCCACAGGAGATCACCAAGCTCGCCGATGCGATGCTGCGTAATCCGTCGCGTGTGGCAGTGGCGCCGCAGGCGTCGACCGCCGACCGCGTCGACCAGCGGGTCATCCTGACCGAAAAATCGTCCAAGCCGTCCTTGCTGGTCGAATTGCTCAAGAGCGAAAAGACCGACCGCGTGCTGGTCTTCACCCGCACCAAGCACGGCGCCGACAAGGTCGTGCGCGGCCTGCAAAAGGCCGGGCTCGCCGCCGAGGCGATCCACGGCAACAAGTCGCAGAGCCAGCGCGAGCGCGTGCTCGCGGCGTTCCGCAACGGAAACATCCGCACCCTGGTTGCGACCGACATCGCCGCGCGCGGCATCGACGTCGACGGCGTCAGCCACGTGGTCAACTACGATCTGCCGAACGTTCCGGAATCGTATGTCCACCGTATCGGCCGCACTGCGCGCGCCGGCGCCGAGGGCATCGCGATCTCGTTCTGCGACCACGAGGAAGCAGCCTATCTGCGCGACATCGAGCGGCTGATCCGGATGACTATTCCGGCAACCGACCGGCGCACCGGCGAGCGTCCTCATCCGGCACCGCAGCATACCGAGACCCGCAATGGCCGCCCCCACCGCGGTCATCGCC
>JBAUHH010000254.1:0-2816 GCA_049680165.1 Pseudolabrys sp. | reverse complement strand
GTGCATCGCTAGTCCGGGGTCCAGCTTACTTTCGCGCTGTCCCCTGAACCGGGGTCCCGCATCTGCGGTGCATCGCTACGCGCTGCACCGCGCGCGGGACACGTGGAATCAAAGCCCCCGCACCCGTGGCTCGCCACGCGCGCCGAAGGTCAAAGCCGAAACCGCCCATACCAACGCATCAAGCCGGTCCGGCGAGCGGCCGGAGCTCAACCCATCGAGGCCGAAGTCGCACATCTCGTCCTCCAGCGCCGGGAAGACGCCGGCGTGCTTCACCCGCCCCTGCTCGTACAATTGCGCCACCGGCTCGGCGCGCAGATATTTGCCGCGCATCGCGCGCACCGCCGTCACCGGCACGGATGCGTCCGCCTCCCGGATCACCGCGCGCACCATGTCGCCGCCCTGGTTGACCTCGGCGACCAGACAATCGGCCTGCATGCGCCGCCACAGCGCGATCGCCTTTAACGCCCAGCCTTGCGGCGTCGCGCCGGAAACCGTTTCGTCCGCCAGCACGTAGATAATGTCGCCGGCGCGCCCGGCCGCGACCAGCCCGCAGGCGTCGGCGCGTTTCGACGACGAGGCCGGCGGATCGACCGCCACCACGATGCGGCTCATGTTCGGCGCGTGCACCACCCGGCAGGCTTCCAGCATCGCACGTGACCACAGCGCGTCATTGCGTTCTTCGACGATCTCGCCGTCGATCTCCTGCCGCCCCAGCCGCGTGCCGGCGTAGCGCGCCAGCACGTGATCGAGAAACGCCGGCGCGAGATTGTAGGCATTCTCCGCCGTGCCCGCGTGCGTGACCGCCGTCGCCGGATCGGCAATCAGCCGTTTGAGCAGCGCGATCGGCCGCGGCGTGGTGGTGATCACCTGCCGCGGCCGCCCGCCAAGGCGCAGCCCGAATTGCAAATTATCGAACGTGGATTCGGCTTGCCGCCATTTAGCGAGTTCGTCGCACCACGCGGCCGAAAATTGCGGCCCGCGCAGGCTTTCATGCTCCTCCGCCGAGAACGCCTGCGCCACCGCGCCGTTCTTCCATTCGACGCGCCGGCGCGAGGACAGCCATTGCGGCCGTTCGCTCTCCGCGTGCACCGCGAGCAGGCCGGAGACGCCTTCGATCATCACCTCGCGCACGTCGTGCTCGGTCTCGCCGACCAGCGCGATGCGCGCGTTATTGTCCGCGAGCGCCGCCGCCCTCACCCATTCGGCGCCGGCGCGCGTCTTGCCCGCGCCACGCCCGCCGAGAATGAGCCAGGTGGTCCAGGGTTTGTCGTCATCCGGCGGCGGGCATTGATGGTCATGCGCCCATACGCCCCAACAGGCGTGCATCTGCTGCACCCGGCGCGTTCGCGTGGTCGCCAACAGCTCGGGCAGCGTCCCTTCTTTCGCGTATCTGATCAACTCGTCGCGCAAGCTCGCGGCGGAGCTCATCGATGTCGAAGGGAGCATCATCGTCGTCGGCATGGTCGGTGTTCTTGTCCTCGGTGAGGATGTCGAGCGCGATCAGCTCCCGCATGGTCTTGGCCAGCACGGCGAGCGTGCGCGCGTCGCGCTCGCGGCCTTCGGGCACGGCTCCGCCCCCGAGCCGCTGCTCGATCTCATGCGCCTGCATTTCGGTCGCGCGCATCATGCGGGCGACCAGTGCGGCGCGCTTTGCCGGGCGGCTCGAGCGCCGCACCACGACAACGCGGCGCGGGATCGGCGGCAGCAACGTGCCGCCGTCCGCCTGCGGCGCGCCGTCGAGCCAGTAATAAAGACGATCCAGGCTGAAACCGGTGTCGGCACGAATGCGCCTGACCGTCGCGCGGTCGAGGTACATCTCTCGGGCGCGCAGCGCCGTTGCCGGAATGTCGGTCATGCTCATGACGCCGGAAAAGGTTGTGGAACAGAGCCGTCATCCTGAGGTGCGAGCGCGGTCGCGAGCCTCGAAGGATGACGGGCACTGAGTCATTGCCCGTCACCCTTCGAGGGCCGCCTCAGGGTGACGGATGAAGCGGAGCAAAGGCTAAACTGACTTTTCGAGCTGTCGCGCCCGCGCGTCAGCGCACGGTAAACGTGGCGATGACGATCATCACCATGATGGCGCCGATCAGGCTCGCCACCAGCACCTTGCGCACCGAAGGGCTCGCCATGTCGATCAGCAGCTCGCCGGCGGACGGATTTTCGGGCGGAGTTTTGAAATGGCTGCGCGGCATCTTCCCCACGCCGCTGGCGGCGCTCTCACGCGAAGAAATAGAAGTAGATGCACGCGAACAGGACGATCACCCCGAGCGTGCTGACGACCAGAACAATGCGCCCACCTTGTCCCGTGACGCCAGCGCGGGCTTGCGTTGTGGTTTCGACGATCTTACCGCGATTGCTGCTCTGATATTCGGGCATCCGCATATCTCCGGAAGTCGCATGACCGGCGGACCGTGCGCCGCCGGTTCCAAGACAATGCGGAACGCGCTGTTGCTGTTCCGGATTTTCCGATTTTTCGTGGCGCGGCGGCGCCGGCAGGTTCCGCAGCCGGATCGCTGCTCGTCTGCATCCGTTCATCGGACGCAACTGTGAAGCATGCGCCTTTTGTAACAGGGCATCGTTACGCTGGGTAGTGGGTCAGTTTGAATAAGGCGACCATTGCGGCGCTGTTTGAACTCGGCATAGTGACGCTATGTGGCAACGATTCCTGACACCAGCGGCTATCCTAGTGGGTGCCCTGGCGATCGCAGCCGCGATCGCGGGGTCTGACCGCTATGAGATAGTCAAGCCGGCTGATAGCCCCTCAATCTTCCGGGTCGAGAAGCGATCCGGCACCGTTGTTATGTGCATCCCAGACC
>JBAUHH010000253.1:0-1533 GCA_049680165.1 Pseudolabrys sp. | reverse complement strand
ATAATCGTCTGAAGCGGCTGATCGAGCTGCGCGCGCCAGACATCATCATCCGCAACGAGAAGCGCATGCTTCAGGAAGCGGTGGACGCGCTGTTCGACAACGGCCGCCGCGGCCGCGTCATCACCGGCGCCAACAAGCGCCCGCTCAAATCGCTCGCCGACATGCTCAAGGGCAAGCAGGGCCGCTTCCGCCAGAACCTGCTGGGCAAGCGCGTCGACTATTCCGGCCGTTCGGTGATCGTGGTCGGTCCCGAGCTCAAGCTGCATCAGTGCGGCCTGCCGAAGAAGATGGCGCTCGAGCTGTTCAAGCCGTTCATCTATTCGCGCCTCGACGCCAAGGGCCTGTCCACCACGGTGAAGCAGGCAAAGAAGCTCGTTGAAAAAGAGAAGCCGGAAGTTTGGGATATCCTCGACGAGGTGATCCGCGAGCATCCGGTGCTCTTGAACCGCGCGCCGACGTTGCATCGTCTTGGCATCCAGGCGTTCGAGCCGGTGCTGATCGAAGGCAAGGCGATCCAGCTACATCCGCTAGTGTGCGCGGCCTTCAACGCCGACTTCGATGGCGACCAGATGGCCGTGCACGTTCCGCTGTCGCTCGAAGCGCAGCTGGAAGCGCGCGTGCTGATGATGTCGACCAACAACATCCTGCATCCCGCGAACGGCTCGCCGATCATCGTGCCGTCGCAGGACATTGTGCTCGGCCTTTATTATCTCTCGCTGATGCGGGAGGGGGAGCCGGGCGAGTGGAAACTCGATCTGTATAAGGACGAGGACATCAAGCGCGACCCGAAGAAGGTCAACACCGTGCGCGGGTTCTACCGTGATATGGCCGAGGTCGACCATGCATTGCTGATGAAGACGATCAGCCTGCACACCAAGATCAAGTATCGCTGGGAAGGGATCAACGACAAGGGTGAGACCTACACGAAGTGGTACGAGACCACGCCCGGCCGCGTCGTGCTCGGCAGCGTGCTGCCGAAGAGCCCCAAGGTGCCGTTCGATGCGGTCAACCGCTTGATGACCAAGCGCGAAATCTCCGCGATGATCGATCAGGTCTACCGCCATTGTGGGCAGAAGGAGACGGTTATCTTCTGCGACCGCATCATGGCGCTCGGCTTTTATCACGCGTTCAAGGCCGGCATCTCGTTCGGCAAGGACGACATGGTGGTGCCGGCGTCGAAGTGGAAAACCGTCGAGACCACGCGCGAACTCGCCAAGGAGTTCGAGCAGCAGTACAATGACGGCCTCATCACGCAGGGCGAGAAGTACAACAAGGTGGTCGACGCCTGGTCGAAGTCGACCGACGCGATCGCCGACGCGATGATGAAGGAGATCTCCTCGGTCAAGAAGGACAAGGAGGGACGTGATCAGCAGGTCAACTCGATCTATATGATGGCTCATTCCGGCGAGCGCGGTTCGCCCGCGCAGATGCGCCAACTCGCCGGCATGCGCGGCCTGATGGCCAAACCGTCGGGCGAGATCATCGAAACGCCGATCATCTCGAACTTCAAGGAAGGCCTGTCGGTGCTCGAGT
>JBAUHH010000252.1:0-4060 GCA_049680165.1 Pseudolabrys sp. | reverse complement strand
CTGCACGACAGCATCGTGAACTACCTCGGCAACGAGCGGCCGCAGATGCTGCTCTGCCTGCACGAGGAAAGCGCCATCGCCATCGCGCACGGCTACGCCAAGGTCACCGGCAAGGCGATGGCCGCCGCGGTTCACTCCAATGTCGGGCTGATGCACGGCACCATGGCGATCTTCAACGCCTGGTGCGACCGCATGCCGATGGTGATCCTCGGCGCCACGGGTCCGGTCGATGCCGTCAAGCGCCGGCCATGGATCGACTGGATTCACACCGCGCGCGATCAGGGCGCGCTGGTACGCGGCTATACCAAATGGGACGACCAGCCCGCCTCGCCCCTTGCCGCGCGCGAAGCGATTTTGCGCGCCGGCTGGATCGCCAATACCGCGCCGCGCGGGCCGACTTACGTCAATCTCGATGCCGGCATGCAGGAAGAAAAACTGCCAGAGCCGGTCGCGGACGTCGACACCGCACGTTTCATGCCGCCCCTCGAAGATGCGGCACCCGCCGACGCCGCCGCGAAGGCCGCCGAACTTCTGCGCGGCGCCAAAAATCCCGTGATCCTCGCCGGCCGCGTCTCGCGCAGCGTCGAGGCGTGGAATGAACGCGTCGCGCTCGCCGAGCATCTCAATGCCAAAGTCGTCACCGATCTCAAAGTCGGCGCGGCGTTCCCGACCGATCATCCGCTGCACGCCGGCGCGCCGGGCACGATCGCGCCGGTGCCGGAGGCGGCGGAAGCAATCCGCGCCGCCGATGTGATCCTGAGTCTCGATTGGGTCGACATCAACGGCACGCTCAAACACGCCGGCGGCACCAATGCAAAAATCGTCCAGGTGTCGGTCGATCACCGCCTGCACAACGGCTGGAGCTTCGACTATCAGGGCCTGCCGGCGGTCGATGTTTTCCTCGCCTGCGAGCCGGATACGGCCGTTGCGGCGCTGCTGAAAACACTTGGCCCGGCAAAGCCGCGCGCCGTCGCCGATCGCAAGAGCGAGCCGTTCAAGCCAGGCGGCGACAAGCTCACGGTCGATCATCTCGCGGTCGCGCTTCGGCGTGCAGTTGGCGACCGGCCTACGTCCCTCACGCATGTATCGCTTTCCTGGAACGGCGCGAGCTGGCCGTTCCGTCATCCGCTCGACTACCTCGGCTCGGATGGCGGTGGCGGCGTCGGTGGCGGACCGGGCATCTCGGTCGGCGCGGCGCTGGCGCTGCAAGGCTCCGGACGGCTGCCGGTCGCGGTCTGCGGCGACGGCGATTTCCTGATGGCTGTCACCGCGCTGTGGACTGCGGCGCATTACCACATCCCGCTGCTGATCGTGGTCGCCAACAATCGCTCGTTCTTTAATGACGAATTGCATCAGGAACGCGTCGCCCGCATGCGCAACCGCCCGGTCGAAAATCGTTGGGTCGGCCAGCGTATTTCGGAGCCGGATATCGATCTCGCCGAAATGGCGAGCGCGCAAGGCGCGCAAGGTTTCGGCCCAGTTTCCTCGGTAGGCGATCTCGACAAGGTCTTTGCGCAAGCCATCGCCGCGGTCGAAGACGGACACGTTGCCGTTGTCGATGTGCGCGTCGAGCCGGGCTACACTGCCGCCATGACCGCCGTGATGACGCGCAAAAGCGAATAGCCAATCCATGTCCGTTGCGTCGCCAGCAAGCCGAGCAACCCCGTCGGCCCAAGCGCGGGCCGGAGACGCCATTCTCGTGGTCGACAACGTGGATGTGCACTTCGAGACACCCGACGGGCCGATCACCGCGGTCGACGATGTTTCGTTCACGGTCAGGCCCGGCGAATTTCTGTCGGTAATCGGACCCTCCGGCTGCGGCAAGTCGACTTTGTTCAATGTGATCGGCGGACTGCTCGGCCATAACCAGGGCAAAGTCAGTGTCGCCGGCGAAATGGTTTCCGGCCCGCACAAATCCATCGGCATGGTGTTTCAGGAGGAGTCGACGTTTCCCTGGCGCACGGTGCTCGACAATGTCGCCTTCCCGCTCGAGCTCGTCGGCATGCCGAAGGACAAGCGCGCTGAACGCGCGCGCCATTTCATCTCGCTGGTCGGCCTCGATGGATTCGAAAAGCGCTACCCGGGCGAACTCTCCGGCGGCATGCGCCAGCGCGTGTCGCTTGCGCGCACGCTCGCGTCCGAACCGAAGATATTGCTGATGGACGAGCCGTTCGCCGCGCTCGACGAGCAGACACGGCTATTGCTCGGCGACAAGGTTCTGCAAATCCAGCAGCAGCTCCAACAGACCACGCTGCTGATCACCCACAACATCACCGAAGCGGTGCAGATGTCTGACCGCATCCTGGTGATGACCTACCGGCCCGGCAAGGTGAAGCGCATCGTCGATATCGACCTGCCGCGCCCGCGCAATTCCGACATCGTCGGCAGCGAAGCCTTCGGCCGCTACGTGGCGCAGGTTTGGAACGACCTGCGCGAGGAAGCGAGCCGCGGCATGCGCGACGAAGAGAAAAACGCGCTGCGCGGCGCAAGCGAGGCGCCATGACGATGGCGGCCTCACCCGTGCGCGTCGCCAATCCGTATGTGCCCCGGCTCGTGGGCGTTGCCACGGTTATCGGGGCCCTGCTGGCCGCGGAAGCAATCATCCGCGTCGGCTGGATCAGTCAGTTCATCGTCCCGCCGCCGTCCGAGATCGCCGCCAGTTTCGGCCGACTGGTCGCGGAAGAGCACATCGTCTGGCGATTTTTCTATACCGTCGGCGAATGCCTCGTGGCGGGCGCGATGATCACCGTGTGCGGCGTCGGCATCGGCGTCCTGATGCACCGGTTCCGGCTGTTGCAGCTTGCGTGCGAAACATGGGTCGCGGCGCTTGCATCCGCTCCGTTTGTGCTCGCCTACCCGTTGTTCATGGTCATCTTCGGCCGTAACGCCTGGACCATCATCATGATGGGTTTCGTCTCCGGCCTGCCGCCGGTGATCCTCAAGACCATCGAAGGCATTTCCGGAACGCGCCGTGTGCTGGTCAATGTCGGCCGCAGCTTCAACCTCACCGGCACCCAGCAGTTCTGGAAAATCCTGTTTCCCGCGGCGATGCCCACGATCTTCGTCGGCATACGGCTGGGGCTGATATTTGCCCTGATCAACATCGTCGGCACGGAATTCCTGATCAACTTCGGCGGGCTCGGGCAACTCATCACGGATCTCGCCGAGCGTTACGATCTTGCCGGCACTTATGCCGCAATCTGTTTCGTCATTCTGGTGAGCGTGTGTTTCTTCGTGACGCTGGAAAGAGTTGAACGATGGCTGAGACCGGTCGACTGAGAACGGCAGCCACGCCCGCGGTCAGCCCCGTGACGCTGCTGCGCATTGTGCTCGTGCTCGCGCTGCTGGCGGTCTGGGAGTTGCTCGCCCGCTCCGGCCTGCTCTACCGCGACGTGGTGCCTTCGCTGCTCTTGATCGCACGCGCGCTAGGCGGCCTGCTTTCGGACGGCGCCTACTATTACAATCTCGGCGTCACCGCCGGCGAGATCGGCATCGCGCTGCTGATCGGCGGCGCCAGCGGAATCGCGGTTGGGCTCTTGCTGGGCGGCAACCGGTTCCTGTCGAAAGCATTCGAGCCTTACCTCTATTATCTCGGACCGACGCCGAAGATCATCTTCTTTCCGGTGATGATCATGTGGTTCGGTGTGGGTCCGGAATCCAAGATCGCCCTCGGCACGCTGTCCTGCTTCTTTCCTGTCGCTCTCAACGTCGCCGCCGGCATGCGGCAGATCGACAAGGTGCTGATCCGCGTCGGCGACAGCTTCCGTGCCACCACAGCGCAGATGGTGATGAAAATCTATCTGCCCGCGATGCGTCACCCGATCATCAACGGCATGCGCCTCGGCTTCGGCTTCGCGCTGATCGGAACGCTGCTCGCCGAAACCAAGCTGTCGAACAAGGGCATCGGCTTTCTGATCATCCAGGCCTACAGCGTGTTCGACATGCCGCGCATGTATGCCATGTTGATCGTCCTTTTCGTGCTGGCGATCGGCGCCAACATCGCGATCGGCCGCCTCGGCGGGCTCGAAACAATCAAACGCACCTGACATCCAAGCTTTGT
>JBAUHH010000251.1:0-9104 GCA_049680165.1 Pseudolabrys sp. | reverse complement strand
TGTTCGGCGGCTACGACATCGCGCGTTACGTGCACTTCTTCGCCATGGCCGCGATCGTCGGCTTCCTCGTGGTGCACATCGCGCTGGCGCTGATCGTGCCGAAGAGCCTGCGCGCCATGGTCACAGGAAAGTAACGGAAGCACCATGCGGCAGAAAAAACTCATTCCCGGCGTCGACTCGCGGCTGCTGATCAAGGACGCGGCCAGGCTGATGCCCGATCCGACGCGGCGCGTATTCCTGCGCTCGTTTGCAAGCCTCGGCGCGCTCACGTTCCTGACCGGCTGCGACATCATCGACGGTGACACGGCGGAAGGCGTGCTGCGGAAAATCTCGAACTTCAACGACGGCGCGCAGGCGGCTCTGTTCAGCAAGACCAAGCTCGCGCCCACGTTCCCCGAAAGCGCGATTACGAAGCCGTTCCCGTTTAATGCCTATTACGACGAGGACGAAGCGCCGGAAGTGGACGGCAGGAGTTACAAGCTCGAGGTCGCAGGCCTGGTCGAGAACAAGAAATCCTGGACGCTCCCCGAACTTTACGAATTGCCCGAAGTCTCGCAGATCACGCGGCACGTCTGCGTCGAGGGCTGGAGCGCTATCGGCTCCTGGCAGGGCGCACGACTCTCGGAATTTCTGAAGCGCATCGGCGCCGACACGCGCGCCAAATATGTCTGGTTCAAATGCGCCGAGGGCTACACCAACACCATCGACATGCCGACCGCGCTGCATCCGCAGACGCAGATGACGTTCAAATACGCCAACAAGATACTGCCGCGCGCGTATGGCTTCCCGATGAAGATCCGCATTCCCACCAAGCTCGGTTTCAAGAATCCGAAATACGTGGTGGCGATGGAAGTCACCAACACCGATAAAGGCGGCTACTGGGAGAACCAAGGCTACAACTGGTTCAGCGGGCTGTAGGCTGCAGCCATCCCCACGATGTCATCACCGGGCTTGTCCCGATGATCCCGCTTAGGAAGGCACTGCGTCCCTAAGCGAGATGGCCGGGACAAGCCCGGCCATGACGCGTTGATCGCCGACAATTACTTTTTCTCCGCCACATCGGTGATCAGCCGCGCGCCGCGCTGGAAGGTCAAGTAGCTCCACAGCCAGTTGAAGGCGACGATAAAGCGGTTGCGCACGCCGATCAGGAAGTAGATGTGCACGACGCTCCAGAACAGCCAGCCGATGAAGCCCTTGAGCTCCAGCCGGCCGAGCTTCACCACCGCCGCGTGGCGGCCGATGGTCGCCAGTTCGCCGAGATGCATGTAGCGGAACGGCTTGTGATCGCCGCGGCCGGCAACGCGCGCGGCGATCACCCCGCCGACATATTTTCCCATCTGCTTTGCCGCCGGGGCGATGCCCGGCACCGGATGCCCCTCGCGATCCAACACAGTGGCGGTGTCGCCGATGACGAAAATCTCCTGATGCCCGGGAATCGTCAGGCCGGGATTGACCTTCACGCGGCCGGCGCGATCGGCCTCGACGCCGAGCCAGCGCCCGGCCGGCGAGGCCACTACGCCGGCGGCCCAGATGATGGTCGCGGCATCGATGCGGCCGCCATCGGTATCGACGCCGCGCGCGTCGCACTTGGTCACCATCGTGGACGTCTTGATCTCGACGCCGGCGCGCATGAGCGCCTTGACGACGTAGGCGGACAAATCCTCCGGAAATGTCGGAAGCAGCCGCGGCCCCGCCTCGATCAGCACGATGCGCGCCGTGCGCGGATCGATGCGGCGAAAATCGGCGGCGAGCGTCTGCCGCGCCACTTCGGCGATTGCGCCGGCCATCTCCACGCCGGTTGCGCCGCCGCCGACGATGACGAAAGTCAATAATTGCCGGCGCTCGGCTTCATTGCTCGTCAGTTCGGCATGTTCGAACGCAATCAGGATGCCGCGGCGGATGCGGGTTGCATCCTCGATGCGCTTTAGCCCCGCGGCGTAGTCCGCCCAATCGTCATGGCCGAAATAGGAGTGCATCGCGCCGGTCGCGAGCACCAGGTAATCGTAAGAAATGTTCCCGCCGTCGGTGTGCAGAAGTTTTTGCCGCACATCGACGCCGTTGACGTCGGCCATCAGCACGGTGGCGTTGCGCTGGTCGCGCAGGATGTGCCGGATCGGCCACGCCACATCGGCGGGCGACAGCGCGGCGGTCGCCACCTGATAGAGCAGCGGCTGGAAGCAATGGAAATTCTGCCGGTCGATCACGGTCACGTCGACCGGCGCGCGCCGCAGCGCGCGCGCCGCCTCGAGCCCGCCGAAGCCGGCGCCGACGATTACCACTCCAGGCCGCTGTGCCATCTCCATCGCTCCCTACAGCAGTCTCCAACCGGCGGTGGGTATTTGCCAAGAGCCGTGGTTGCGGAACTCTGCGCGCGATTGGCCGTTATTCACTCGGGCGTCGCATTCGACCAAGACGTTTTTGCGATGAATAACGCTCAGCAGACACGGACCGGATGGAGCTGGTGGTACCTGCTCTTCATCATCCAGTTCGTGCTCGCGCTCTGGGTGCCACTCTATAACAAGGCCGAGCCGTCCTTCATCGGCATTCCGTTTTTCTACTGGTTTCAACTGGCTCTAGTCATTGTCGGCGCCGTGCTGACGGCCATCGTCTATTTCGCGACCGATGATTAGGCGCGCACCATATCGCTTGACGACGGCCTCGCGGCAAATCGGTGGGGGCCGCTCATGAACGGCGTGAACTGGACTGCGCTCGTCATTTTCGTGCTGCTGTTCGTTTTTATAACTTTGTTGGGGTTTGCGGCCGCCAAATGGCGCAAGGGCGATCTCGACCAGTTGCATGAATGGGGGCTGGGCGGCCGCCGCTTCGGCACGATCATTACGTGGTTTCTGGTCGGCGGCGATCTTTACACGGCCTATACCTTCATCGCCGTTCCCGCGCTTGCTTTCGGCGCCGGCGCCGTCGCTTTCTTCGCGGTGCCCTACACCATCGTGATCTATCCGATCCTGTTCCTCGTCTTTCCGCGCATCTGGTACGTCTGCCGCAAACACGGCTACATCACAGCCTCCGATTTCGTGCGCGGCCGCTTTGACAATCGCTGGCTGGCCCTGGCGGTGGCGATCACCGGCATTGTCGCAACGATGCCCTATATCGCGCTGCAGCTCGTCGGAATTCAGGTCGTGCTCGGGGCGCTTGGTATCGGTGGAACCGGCTGGGCAGCCGATTTACCCTTGATCATCGCCTTCGTGATCCTGGCCGCATTTACCTACACCAGCGGGCTGCGCGCGCCGGCTTCAATCGCGATCGTCAAGGACATCCTCATCTACATTACGGCATTTGCCGTTGTAATCGCCGTCCCGATCGAACTTGGCGGGTTCGCCAAAATTTTCTCCGCCGTCCCGGCGCAAAAACTGCTGCTCGCGGTCCCCGGCCCTCATACGACCGGTGCGTATGGTGCATACGCGACGCTCGCGCTCGGTTCGGCCTTGGCGCTTTTCCTTTATCCGCATTCCATGACCGGAATTCTCAGCGCAAGCAGCGGCCATGCAATCCGCCGGAACGCCGCGATGCTTCCCGGATATTCCTTCATGCTTGGCCTGCTGGCGCTCATCGGTTTCTTTGCGATTGCCGCAGGCGTTGCTGGCCTTCCGGAATATGCCGGCGGCTTCAAGCAATTCGGCAACAGTTTTGCTGTGCCCGCTCTCATCCTGCATACGTTCCCTGACTGGTTCGTCGGAGTCGCATTCGCCGCCATCGGCATCGGTGCGCTGGTGCCGGCGGCGATCATGTCGATCGCGTCGGCAAATCTCTACACGCGCAATATCTATCGTGAATTCATCAATGCTGCGCCAACTGATAAACAAGAAGCGCAGATGGCGAAATGGGTATCGCTGATCATCAAGTTCGGCGCGCTGGTGTTCATCCTGTTCGTGCCAACGAAATACGCTATCGATCTGCAACTTCTCGGTGGAATCTGGATCATCCAGACGCTGCCCGCCGTGATGCTGGGCGCCTATACGCGGTGGTTCAATGGCTGGGCGCTGCTGATCGGCTGGGCTGCGGGAACGGCCGCCGGTACGGCGATGGCCGTGGCGACCAATATTTCAGCGACGTATCCGCTTGCCTTCGCGGGCTATTCGTTTCCCGGCTATGCGGCGTTGTACACCGTGATCCTCAATCTTGTGGTCGTGGTCGTGCTCACGCCCGTGTTCAATGCGATGAGCGCGCGGGATGCGCGCTTTGACGAGACCGTCGAGGCCGATTACCACGCCTGAGACGGGCGCTGTTTCGCGGATGCCTCCTGGTCCACCCGCCTTGCCAAGTAGGGCCGCGCGCTTTAGCAATCGCTTCCGCCGTCATTGCCGGGCCTGACCCGGCAATCCATCCTTTTCGGAAGAAGCTGGATGCGCAGGTCAGGCCCGCGCATGACGTTCGAGAGTGTTTAAAGCGAGGCGTACATGGCGACCCATAATCTGCTTTTGATCCCCGGCGACGGCATCGGCCCGGAAGTGATGGCCGAAGTGAAGCGGGTCATCGACTTCTTCAACAAAAGAGGGCCGGACAAGTTCACCACCGAAGAGGCGCTCGCCGGCGGCTGCTGCTACGACGCACACGGGGTCGCGATCACCGACGCCACGATGGAAAAGGCCAAGGCCGCGGATGCCGTGATCTTCGGCTCGGTCGGCGGGCCGAAATGGGACAAGGTGCCCTACGACGTGCGGCCGGAAGCCGGTCTCCTGCGCCTGCGCAAGGATCTCGATCTCTATGCCAACGTGCGCCCGGCGATCGTCTATCCGGCGCTGGCCGACTCCTCCTCGCTCAAGCGCGACGTGGTCGACGGCCTCGACATCATCATCCTGCGTGAGTTGACCGGCGGCGTCTATTTCGGCGAGCCGAAGACCATCACCGACCTCGGTAATGGCCAGAAGCGCGCCATCGACACGCAGGTGTACGACACCTACGAGATCGAGCGCATTTCGCGCGTGGCCTTCGAGCTTGCGCGCAAGCGGCGCAACAAGGTCACCTCGATGGAAAAGCGCAATGTGATGAAGTCGGGCGTGCTCTGGAACGAAGTGGTGACGGCGCTGCACGCGCGCGAGTTCAAGGACGTGCAGCTCGAGCACATGCTGGCCGACGCCGGCGGCATGCAGCTTGTGCGCTGGCCGAAGCAGTTCGACGTCATCGTCACCGACAACCTGTTCGGCGACATGCTTTCCGACATTGCCGCGACCTTGACCGGCTCGCTCGGTATGTTGCCGTCGGCGTCACTTGGCGAGGTCGACCCTAAAACGAAAAAACGCCGTGCGCTTTACGAGCCGGTGCACGGCTCGGCGCCCGACATCGCCGGCAAGGGCATCGCCAATCCGATTGCGATGATCGCGTCGTTCGGAATGGCGTTGCGCTACTCGTTCAATCTGGGCAAGCAAGCCGACATGATCGACCAGGCGATCGCGGCGACGCTCGCCAAGGGTCTGCGCACCGCCGACATCGCCGAGAAGGGCGCGAAGTCGATCGGCACCGTCGAGATGGGGACGGCTATCCTCGGAGAACTTGAGAATTTGGCGGGCTGAGCGTCGCCGCCAGACAGAGAAGCAAGAAGAAGAAACTGTTCGCTCAGATACGGCAACTTCTCCGCGGGCATTCGCGCAGAAGAAGGAGATGTTCGGCGTCTACCACTGCCAGGGATTGTTCTTGCTCGGGATGTCGAAGGGCCCGTGCAGCGGCGAGCCGAGCCGGCCGGTGGTGTTGTCGATCACGCTGGTCGGCGAATAGGTCGGCGGCACGGCGTAGTCGAAAGAGCTTTGCGAATAAGGCCTTACCTCGGTGCCCGGATCGAGATAGGAGCGCCGCTGCACGATGATGCGGGTGCGCGCCCGGCCATTTTCGTCATGCATCACGACAACGGTATCGCCGCGGCCGGCAATCCGCTTCTTCACCTTCACCGTGCTCGATTGGCCGAACGCCGGCGCAGCCAAGAGCCCGCAGGTAATCGCGGCAAAAGCGAATAATTTCAGGCCCATAGGCTCCTCGCGTGGTTTTCTCGTAACGTCCTTTTGGCAACGCAGTCTAGCCATGTTCCGTTCATGGCAACAGGGCTTCATCACAGGCATTTGTTGAGCGCGAAACGTTAAAAAGGCCCCGCCACGACGGCGGGGCCGTTATTCGGCGCGGCCGGGCGGTCAGCTGCCGTAGTTCTTGGCGAGATAGTCCTTGATTGCCTTGGCGTCGGCTTCATCGATCGGCGCGCCGTAGGCCTTGATCATCTTGGTGACCTCGCCGTCCCAACCCTTCGCGTCGAGGAACGGCGAGTTCATCGGGATATACGCCAGCGTGTGACACGCTTGGCAGTTGCCTTCGACATTGGCGACGCCCGGTCCCTGCTTGAGCTTGATGACCTGCTCGTCGGCGAAGGCCGGGAGCGCGATCAGCATGGCGACGGATGCAATGGCTATTGTGCGCATGTGTCGCCCCCTCAGCTTGCGTTGAGCGTGATGTTTTGCATCACGTTGTTGTGGTAGCCGGCGCCGTTGAAGATCAGTGTCGAAACCTGACCCTGCCCGATCTTGTTGGTAGCGTTCACCATGACGGTGTGCTTGCCGCGTTTGGCGTTGAGCGCGAACGACCACGGCCGGAATGCGAAGCGGCCGAGATCCTGGCCGAGCGTCGCGCTTTCCCAGCTCTTGCCGCCGTCTGTCGACACTTCGACCGTGCGGATGCCGTAGCCGCCGTCCCAGGCCATGCCACTTACGGTGACCCTGCCGCGCTTTACCTTGTCGCCGTCGCGGTGGCTGGTGATCAGCGAATTCACCACCATCTCGGTGATCGGGGTGTTGGGCGCGTATTCCTGTGAGGTGAAGCGCGCCGCAATCGGGAAAATTCCGACCGGAATGCGATACGCCGGGTTCATCCAGAAACTCTTGAAGGGTGTGGTGAGCGCGGTGATCGAATTGACGTGCTTCATCCAGTAGGTGCCGGTCCAGCCGGGCACCACGATGCGCGCCGGAAAGCCGTTGAAATGCGGCAAGGGCTGCCCGTTCATTTCGTAGGCGACGATCGTCGACTCGTCGACCGCCTTCCAGACCGGAATGCTTTTGACGAAGTCCGGCGTCTTGTCGACGGCGGGGCCGTCGGCGCCGCCGAACGACACTTCGACCGTTTCCTTCTTCAGCCCGACTTTGTCGAGCACGTCTTTGAGCCGTGCGCCTTTCCAGCGCGCGCAGCCCATTGCGCCATAACCCCACTCGACGCCGGGCACGTGCGGCTTCGACAGCCCGCGCCGGTTGCCCGAGCATTGGTTGACGGCGACGACTTCGACCGCCGGCATTTTCTTCAGATCATCGAGCGTAAGCTCCGCCTGCCCGTTGGCGCCGTCGCCGCCGACCGCGATCCGGTAGGTTTCGGCTTTGACTTCCGGGATGTCGGAGAGATGATAGCGCACGAAGAACTGATCGTTCGGGGTGATCGGCGTGCGCAGATATTCGAGCGGCGATTCGTAGTTGGGCGGCCGGTCGGCGAGCTGGATGAGCGGCTTCTTGCCTGGCAGCGTGCCCATCTGCACGTAGCTGGAAACGCCGGCCGGCACGCCCGGCGTCAGCTCGACTCGGGCGGCTTCGGCTTCTGAGAATTTCGGGAGTAGCCCGGATGCGGCAAGCGCTGCGCCCGCGCCCGCCGTCCCCAACAGGTGACGTCGTGTAATCATTGTCCTCTCCTCAGAGGTACGACTGAAGCGATCCGGTCATCACCGGCGTTTCAGATAGCTATGCGTGAATATGATCCGCTCAATTTTTCAGCGGGTCAATCGGCTTGCGGTCTGTGACGGAGAGCTATGCGGTGCGCCCGCACCGGCGTGTCTCAGCGGGTGAGATTCAGCGGCCGACGCGGCGCGGCTCACGGCGCGTCGGCAGGGCCTTCCAGAGCTGCGTGTATTTCGGCGTCGCCGCGATGATCGGATCGCGCTGCCCGCAGAAGCTGCGGTTGAGCTCGGCGTGGGCGAAGAGCTTCTGCACTTCGGGCTCGCTGCCCGCCGCGATCAGCGTCAGGCGGTCGAGCGCGCAGGTGAGCGTGCTGTTGTCGATGAATTCATTGCCGGGACGGCAGAACAGCCCGGCGATCTGCAAGCGCGGATCGTCGAACGCCCGCGCAAATCCCAGGCAGCGGTACGTATCGTCGCGGTCGGCTTTGAATTGCGCGACCGCGACCGGCCCGAATTTGCTGCCAGCTTCACCGGCGTTCTGCACGTCGGTTGCGCGCCCGACTTCGGCGCTCAGCCCCGCGATTGCATCCGCCGGACCGGCAAAACGCTCGGAGTCCGCGCCCGGCCGGTAGATTTCGACCAGCAGATAGGGCGCCGTCTCGTGCGGCTCGCCGACGCTGAGGATGTCCTTGCGCCCGCCGTTCTCGGTGTTGCGGCGAATGGCATAGTGCTGCGGCGCATCGGCTGCTTCGGGAATGGTCAACGAGAAGGCCGGGAACGGCCGCTCGACCTCGGTCCATTCCGGCTGCGGCGCCAGCGTTACCGCGGCGACCACCGGCGGCGGCTGCACCAAGTGCGCGACGGCGATTGAAAGCACGGTAATGCCACCCAGATATGCGAGCATGCGCACAAGGGTGGTCGGCAGATCGTTACGCCACGAATGCAGGACCGGCTGCACAATCCATCTCCGGCAGGTTGCCGTTGTGTTCGCGCAGGTTCTCGCTTAGAAGGCGCTTCCGTCCGGTTGTGCCGGCTCACACTTGGCCGGGGATTTATTTCGGAGAGTTAACAATGGGTTACAAGGTCGCCGTGGTCGGCGCCACCGGCAATGTAGGGCGCGAGATGCTCGCGATCCTGGCCGAGCGGGAATTTCCCGCCGGCGAGGTGGTCGCGCTCGCGTCGCGCCGCAGCATGGGCACGGAATGCTCGTTCGGCGACAAGATCCTGAAGGTGAAGGCGCTCGATCATTACGACTTCTCCGACGTCGACATCTGCCTGATGTCGGCGGGCGGCGCGGTATCGAAGGAATGGTCGCCGAAGATCGCGGCCGCGGGCGCGGTGGTGATCGACAATTCGTCGGCTTGGCGCATGGACCCGGACGTGCCGCTAATCGTGCCGGAGGTGAACGCCGACGCGGTTGCGGGCTTCACCAGGAAGAACATCATCGCCAATC
>JBAUHH010000250.1:0-2328 GCA_049680165.1 Pseudolabrys sp. | reverse complement strand
CTGCCGAAGATCGCGCAAGGCACGGCGGCGGGGCATCTGCTCGAATGCACGGCCTCGGTGACCGGCGGCTGCTTCGGCTGGCCGGGCAAGAAGGACGTGCCCGATCTCGCGCGCAACGGCTACCCGTTTGCCGACGCCAGGGAAGACGGCTCGATCGTGATCGGCAAGACGCCGGACACCGGCGGGCGGCTCGACGTGATGACCTGCACCGAGCAGTTGATCTACGAGATTCACGACCCGACCGCCTATTTAACGCCGGATTGCACGCTCGACATCAGCGGCATCAAGCTGACGCAGGAAGCAGCCGATCGCGTGCGCGTCGAAGGCGCACGCGCAAAGCCGCGCACCGACACTTACAAGGTCAGCGTCGGTTACGCCGACGGCTATATCGGCGAGGGCGAGGTTTCCTATGGCGGCATCGATGCGGTCGCGCGCGCGCAATGGGCCGCCGAGATCGTCAAGGAGCGGCTCAAGCTGCAAGGCTTCAAATACGAGGACTTCCGCGTCGATTTGATCGGCATGTCGAGCCTGCACGGTGAGCCGGACACCCGCCCCGAGCCTTACGAAGTTCGCTTAAGGCTCGCCGGCCGCACGCGTGACCGCAAGGCGGCACATGCGATCGGCTTCGAGGTGCGCGCCATGCACATGCACGGGCCGGGCGGCGCCGGCGGCGCATGCGAGCCGCGCGTGCGCGACGTGCTTGCGGTCAAATCGGTGCTGTTGCCGAAGAACCTGGTCAACGCGCAGGTCGTGGTCGAGGGTACGCTATGAGCGTCCGCGTCTACGATCTCGCGCATGCGCGCGCCGGCGACAAAGGCAACACGTCGAATATTTCGGTGATCTGCTACGACGCCAAGGACTGGGATTTTATCGAACGTGAATTGACGCCGGAGCGGGTGTCGGAAGCGTTCAGGCACATCGCCAAAGGTCCGGTGAAGCGCTATCCGCTGCGCAACCTCAAGGCGTTCAATTTCGTGATCGAGAACGCGCTCGGCGGCGGCGTCACCATTTCGCTGGCGCAGGACATTCACGGCAAGAGCCTGAGCAACGTCATGCTCGCGATCGAATTGCCGGACAAGCGAGCATAGGGGAGAGAGATGAAGGCCAGCGAGATCGCGCGCAACATCGTCAAGGAAAAGCTCGCGCGCAACGAGGTGGTCGCCTCGATGACGGTGCGGCTGGTGCGCGGCGTCGAGATCGCGCGCCTCGCCAAGACCGCCGGCTTCGACATGCTCTATGTCGACATGGAACATTCGACCATGACGGTCGACGCCACCGGCCAGATCTGTCTGGCGGCGCTGAGCGCCGGCATCGCGCCGATGGTGCGCGTTCCCGCCAATACGCCTGAATATATCCAGCGTGTGCTGGACGGCGGTGCGCTGGGGATCATCGCGCCGGGCATCAGATCGGCGGAGGAGGCGCGCGAGGTCGTCAAGGCGGCGAAATATCCGCCGCTGGGAGAACGCGGCGCGGGCGGCGCGCTGCCGCATCTGGAATACCGTTCGTTCCCGGCCGCCGAGGCCAATGCGGCCGTCGATGACGCGACCATGGTTATCGTGCAATTCGAATCCGCCGAGGCCATTGAGAAAGCCGATGAGATTGCCGCTGTCAAAGGTGTCGACCTGGTGCTGCTCGGCATCAACGACATGCTCAACAGCATGGGTCTGCCCGGCCAATACGAGCACGCCAAGGTGCGCGACGCCTATGCGCGCACCATCGCGGCCTGCCGCAAGCACGGCAAGCATGTCGGCGTCGGCGGCCTGTCGACGCGTCCGAAGCTGGCGGCGGAATTCGTCGCCATGGGCGCGCGCCTGGTCTCGACCGGCACCGATATTCAGTTTCTGCTCGCGGCCGCCACCGAAAAGGCCAAGCAAGTGCGCGACATTCCGGTGTAACGGCGATGGCGGGCGACAAAATCCTCGGCGTCGCGCACACGCCGCCTTCATTCGACGTGCCGCGCGATGCGTGCGACTGCCACACCCATATTTTCGGGCCGGACGATAGGTTTCCGTTCTCGCCCGCGCGGCTCTACACGCCGGGGCCGGCGTCGATCGCGGCCATCACTGCACTGCATCGCGCCCTGCACGTCGATCGCGTCGTCATCGTGCATCCGAGCCCCTACGGCGCGGACAACGCCATAACGCTCGATGCTTTGCGCAAGCTCGGCAATCGCGCGCGCGGCGTGGCGGTAATCGACGAGAAGACTTCGGACGCCGCGCTCAGGGATATGCATGCGGCCGGCGTGCGCGGCGTGCGCGTCAATCTCGAATCCTACGGCGAGAGCAGCCCCGAGATCGCCGGCAAGCGGCTCGCATGGGCGGCCGAGCG
>JBAUHH010000249.1:0-7031 GCA_049680165.1 Pseudolabrys sp. | reverse complement strand
ATGTGCGCGTCAATCTGTTCGGGCCCGGCCCCACGCGCACGCGCATGTACGCGAGCGGATGGCCGGGCGTCGATCCGGAGACGCTGCCGGCGGCGGAAGAAGTCGCCAAGACAATCGTGCCGCTCTGCCTGCCGAGCTGCACCGAGACCGGCAGGCTCTATGATTTCCGCGCCGGCAGGTTCAAGGACTTCCGGCCGCCCGCTTAAGCTCAGTTCTTTCGTCTGGCGCGGCCTTTGAACGGATTATCCTTCTCGCGCAGTGTGATCCTGATCGGCGTGCCCGGCAGATCGAACGCCTCGCGCAAGCCGTTCACCAGATAGCGCTTGTAGGCGTCCGGCACCGCGTCGGCGCGTGTGCAGAATACGATGAAGCTCGGTGGCCGGCTTTTTGCCTGCGTGATGTAATTGAGCCGCAGCCTGCGCCCCGACACCGCCGGCGGCGGATGCGCTTCGGTCGCCTGCTCGAACCAGCGATTGAGCGCGCTGGTCGTGACGCGCTTGTTCCACACCGCGTAGGCGTCGTTGACCGCCTGCATCAACCGGTCGAGCCCTTCGCCGGTCAGGCCTGACACCGCGACCAGCGGCACCCCCTTTACCTGCGTCAGCTTCTCCTCCGCCTGCTCGCGCAATTTCCCAATCGCGCCCGGCGTCTTTTCCTTGAGGTCCCACTTGTTGACTGCGATCACCAGCGCGCGGCCTTCGCGCTCGACCAGATCGGCGATGCGCTGGTCCTGTTCCTCGAATGCATTTTCCGCGTCGAGCAAAACGACCACGACTTCCGCGAAACGGATCGCATTGAGTGCATCGGCGACCGAAAGCTTTTCCAGCTTTTCTTCGATGCGCGAGCGGCGGCGCATGCCCGCGGTATCGTAGAGGCGGAATTCATGCCCGCGCCACGAAAGATCGACGGCGATGGCGTCGCGCGTGATCCCTGCTTCCGGGCCGGTGAGCAGGCGGTCCTCACCGATCAGCCGGTTGATCAGCGTCGATTTTCCCGCATTCGGCCGCCCGACAATGGCGACGCGGATCGGATGCGCCTTTTCCGGCGTCTCGTCGTCGCTTTCGTTGGGTTTCGCGGTCAGTTCCGGCGCGGCCGCGCGCAACGAGTCGTAGAGATCGGCCATGCCTTCATTGTGCTCGGCGGAAATTGCGACCGGCTCGCCGAGCCCAAGCGCGTAGGCCTCTACCCGGCCACCTTCCGCGGCACTGCCCTCACCTTTATTGGCGATCACCACCACCGGCTTCCCCGACTTGCGCACCAGATCGGCGAAGACGCGATCGACCGGCGCGAGGCCGCTGCGCCCGTCGATCACGAAAAAAATCACATCGGCGTCGGCTATCGCAGTGTCGGTCTGCGCGCGCATGCGGCCGGGCAGGCTTTCCGCCGCCGCCTGCTCGAGCCCTGCGGTATCGACCACGGTGAACTCAAGATCGCCGAGACGGCCTTCGCCTTCGCGCCGGTCGCGGGTCACGCCCGGCTTGTCGTCGACCAGCGCCACGCGCCGGCCGACCAGCCGGTTGAACAGCGTCGACTTGCCGACATTGGGCCGGCCGACAATGGCGATGGTGAAGCTCATCTTTTCAGGTCTCGTCATTGCCGGCTTGACCCGGCAATCCATCAAAGAACATTCAAGGATGTGTTTGCCAGCTGGGTGCGCGGGTCAAGCCCGCGCATGACGGAGCCCGTCAGCGCGAGAAGGTGCCGGGCGGCGGCGACGACGGCCACGGCGCGGACGATGGCTGCTGGGCCGTATTCGGCCACGGCGCCTGCGTGCCCTGCTGCTGCGTCTGCTGCTGCTGGCCGGGCCATGGCGCCGGCGCTCCCGTCGCTTGCTGCGCGGGAGCTTGCTGCTTCGGCTGCACTGTCACTTGCGTCGGCTTCGTTTCCGGCGCGCGCTTGACCACGCGCGGCTTCGGCTTGCGCTTCGGTTTCGGCTTTTCGTCTGGCGCGATCGCGGCCTGCAACGCAGCTCGTTTGGCCGGCGTCATCCCTTTCGTATCGGTGGTTACCGGCTTCACGTCGGCGGTCACCGGTAGCGTGGCTTCAGGCGGTGGCTGGTGACCCTTGACCAGTTCCGGCGGCACGCCTTCGCTCACGCCAGGCACGCCTTCGGGAAACAGCGGCTTGCGCTCGCCCGGCAGCTTTTTCTTTTCGTTCAAGTGAAAGACGTCGAGATTCTCGGGATCGAAGTCCGTGCAGGCGGACAGCGCCGCGCAGAAAGCCAGCAGCGCAACAACGGTAACAATGCGATTGAAGCGACGGCGCATGATCATCAACCCTTGCCGCTTGCGGCGATCAACGCCGACAGTATGTCGACGCGCGCGCGCGTGCCGGACGGCGTCTCGCCATCGGCCGCGATCATATCGATGAAATGTTTGGCGGTCGTCACGTCGCCGTTGCGCCATGCCGACAAAGCCAACAGTTCGCGCGCCGTGTGACGGAACGTTCGCCCGGGCGCGGTCAACGGCTCCAGCCGCTGGCGCATGTCGGACAGCGGCGCGCTGTCGACCACCAACATGCCGGCACGCACGGCCGCAAGATCCTGCATCGTTTGGCCGAGCGAACCATCGGCGGCGAGCTCGTCATAGGCCTTCACCGCCTGCTTCTGATCGTGCGCGCTCAATTCGGCGGCGGCGCGTAGCCGCGCCAGCGCGCGATAGCCGGACGGCGCTTCGGCCGCGACTTTGGCGAAGGCCGCTTCCGCCTCCGCGTGTTTGCCTTGATCGCTGAGCGTGACGGCGGCCTCGAAGGCGGCGCCCGCCTCGGCGGCCTTCTTGGCTTCCCACCACTGGTAGCCGCGCCAGCCGCCAATGCCGGCGACGATCAGGATTGCCGCCGCGATGATGTAGAGACTGTAGCTGTCCCACAGCTTTTGCAGCCGTTCGCGCCGGACTTCCTCGTCTACTTCGTGAAAGATATCGGCCACGAATGGCTCCAGACCAAACCCGCCCCGTAAAGACCCTATCGGTGTGGCAACGGCAAGGCAAAAATGCCGCCACAGTCGTTAATATTCAGGGGCTTAGGGCTTCTTTGTCTTCATCGAATAGACGTGATCGGCGGAGGGAAACGCCCGCTTTCGCACCTCGGCGGCGTAATCCGCGACGGCCTTCTCGATGCCGGGGCCAAGATCGCCATAACGCTTGACGAATTTCGGCACCCGCGGCGACAGGCCGAGCATGTCCTCCAGCACCAGGATCTGGCCGTCGCAGGCGACGCTCGCGCCGATGCCGATGGTCGGGATCACCAGCGCGCCCGTGAGCTTGCGCGCCAAGGGCTCGGCCACCGCCTCGATCACCACCGAGAACGCACCCGCCTGCGCGACCGCGAGCGCGTCATCCTCGAAACGCGCCCATTCCGCCTCCTCGCGGCCCTGCGCGCGGAACGAGCCGATGACGTTGATCGCCTGCGGCGTAAGTCCGACATGCGCCATTACCGGCACGCCGCGCTCGCTGAGAAAGCGGATCGTTTCCGCCATGCGCGCGCCGCCTTCGACCTTGATGGCGCCGCAGCCAGTTTCCTTGAGCACGCGCGCCGCGCTCATGAAGGCCTGCTCCTTCGACGCTTCGTAGGTGCCGAACGGCATGTCGACCACGACCAGCGCGCGTTTCGATCCGCGCATCACCGCGTGGCCTTGCAGGATCATCATGTCGAGCGTGACCGGCACCGTGGTCTCGAGCCCGTGCATCACCATGCCGAGTGAATCGCCGACCAGGATCACGTCGCAATGCTTGTCGAGGATGCGCGCGGTGTGCGCGTGATACGACGTCAGGCACACGATCGGCTCGCCGCCCTTGCGCGCGCGAATATCGGGAGCGGTGATGCGCTTGATCTCGTCTTGTATCGACACTTGCTTACCTTCCGAAAACCGGCACGCCGATCACGATCGGATGGAATGCAAACCCGAGCGCGAGATAGACGACAATGCCGAGCACGACAACGATGATATCGTTGGTCCAGCCAGCGGCCGCTTCACCATAGCCGCGGTCACCGCGGCGTTTGGCCGCTATGCGCGCATAAACGCCCCAGGCGAGAAACGCGCCGAACAGAATGATCGAGCCGAGATCGCCATTCGACAACAAATGCGCGAGCGCCCAGGTCTTGATGCCCGCGAGCATCGGGTGCTTGGCCTTGGTCCTGATGTGGCTCGAAATGTAAGTCGCCACGGCCAGAATGGACGCGATCAACATCAGGCCCACGGTGATGTGGCGCATGAACGCCGGCGGCGTCCAGATCTGGATCCATCCGGTGGCGCGATACTGCGCATAGCCCCAGACGATCAACGCGAGGCCGACGAGAGAGACGAGCGCGAACAGCGCGCGATAGCCGTTGCCGAAGCGCGCGATGGCGGCCGCGCGCCTCTCGCGAAACGTCACAAAAACGTGGGCGCCGAGAAAAACGAAGAGCCCGATTATCAGAACGACGAGACCCATGTTACGCCACACTCTTGGTGCCGCCCTGGCTTGCCGGGCGCAGTAGAGGCGATGGCCGCGACCAATGCAAGGCGCGGAAAGACATAGGAAATCTTCGATGCCCGCAACCCCGTCTTATGTCGATGAACCGGCGCGGCGCGTTCCGGTCGGCGGCGATTACGAGGTCGTCGTGCTGGGCGGCGGGCCGGCCGGCATTGCGGCGGCGGCATCGGCCGCGCGGCACGGACGCAAAACCCTGCTGATCGAGCGCTACGGCTTTCTCGGCGGCATGGGAACGGCCGCCGGCGTGACGAATTTCTGCGGGCTGCACGCCAACGTGCACGGCGAAATCCATCAGGTCGTGCACGGCATCGTCGACGAGCTGCTCGGCCGGCTCGAGAACCTGCACGGGCTCAATGCACCGCATCTGGTGCTCGGCAAGACCTACGCGCAGGCCTACGATACCGCCGCATATAAGTGCGCGGCCGATGAACTGCTCCTCAGCAGGCGCACAGATGTCCGCTTCCATGCGCTCGCCACCGGCGTGCTGATGGCGGACGAAGGCACGGTGAAAGCGCTGCTGATCGAAACCAAATCCGGCCGCAGCGCCATTTTCGGTCGTGTGTTCATCGACTGCTCCGGCGACGGAGACCTTGCCGCGTTCGCTGGCGCGCCGTTCGAGCAAGGCGACGAACATGGCAACACGCTTTATCCGACCATGATGTTCCGGGTGAACGGCGTCGATCCGATGATCGCCGGAGAAGCCTGGCGTTCGATCCCGGCGCTGATGGAAGCGGCCGAGCGGCGCGGCATGAAGTTTCCGCGCAAGGGCGCGATCGTTCGCCCGCAGAAACATTCGGTCGAGTGGCGCGTCAACGTCACGCAGGTCAAGACCGCGAATGGACGCGCAATCGACGGCACCGACGCGCTGGAACTGAGCTTCGGCGAAATGGAGGGACGGCGGCAGGCGCTCGCCTTCTTCGAATTCCTGCGCCGCGAAGTGCCGGGCTTCAATCACGCCTATATTGTCGACATTCCGCCGCAACTCGGCATCCGCGAGACGCGGCGCATCACCGGGCTTTATCAACTTACCGCGGACGACGTGCTCACATGCGCAAGCTTTGCCGACACCATCGGCGTCAACGGCTGGCCGATCGAAAAACATGTCGCGGGTGACGTCGAATGGAAGTGGCCCGACATACCCGGCTCGCGCGGCTTCAATCACCTGCCCTACTGGATGCTGGTGCCGCGCGGCTTCCGCAATCTGCTGGTGGCCGGGCGTTGCGCCTCGATGACGCACGAGGGCCAATCCGCCGCGCGTGTTTCCGGCGGCTGCTTCGTCATGGGCCAGGCCGCCGGCACCGCGGCACATCTCGCCGTTGCCGGCAAGCGCGGCTGCGCGGATATTGCCATTGACGAGCTGCAAAAATTACTGGAATCCGATGGCGTCTATCTCGGGCGCGATACCGATTGATCGAATGAGGACTGCGATGAAACTCCGTTACGCTTTTGCTTTGACGCTTCTGATGGCGGCTGTGCCCGCGCAGGCGCAGGAATGGCCCACCGGCACCGTGAAAATCGTCGTGCCGTTCGGCCCCGGCTCCACGCCCGACACGGTCGCGCGCGTGATCGCAGACCAGCTCAAGCAGGAGCATGCCGGCGTCACCTTCGTGGTCGAGAACAAGCCCGGCGCCAGCGGCAATCTCGGTACCGACGTGGTCGCAAAGGCGGCGCCGGACGGCTCGACCATCGGCATCAGCATCGGCGGACCGCTCGCGATCAACACGCTGCTGTTCTCGAAGCTGCCGTACGACCCGAAGACCGACATCGCGCCGATCACGCAACTGATTTCGTTGCCGAGCGTGCTTGCGGTCAGTCCGGAGCTCAAGGTGAACACGATCGGCCAGCTCATCGCCTTGCTCAAGGCCAATCCGGGAAAATACAATTTCAGCTCGATCGGAACCGGCTCGCTGTCACAGCTCGCGGTGGAAGCGACCGCCATCAAGGCCGGCACAAAGCTGGTGCACATTCCTTACGCCAGCTCGCCGCAGGCCATCATGGCCGTAATCCGCAACGACGCGCAGATGGCCTGCCTGCCAGCGATTACCGTGGAGCCGCAGGCGGAGGCCGGAAAGGTGAAGATACTCGCCGTCTCCACCGCCAAGCGTTCACGGTTTCTGCCGAACGTGCCGACGCTCAAGGAGAGCGGCATCGACGTCGAAGCCGACGCCTGGATGGGCCTGATCGCGCCCGGCGGCACGCCGAAGGCGATTATCGACAAGATCAACAAGGATGTGGTCGCGATCCTGAAGCTGCCGGCGGTGCGCGACAAACTCGCCACGCAAATGATGGAGCCGGTCGGCTCGACGCCGGAGCAGTTCCGTCAAACCATCGACAACGAAATCACGCGCTGGGCGCCGGTGATCAAGGCGGCGAATATCAAGGTGAATTGAGCGGCCCGCGCGCGCGAACGCTACGCCGCCTTGTCCTTCACATCCTTGATGTCGGTGAACACCAATCCCGGCGCGCGCTCGCGCGTGTAGTCGAGGATGAACTGGTTGCGCGCCATGAACACGCGGTCGCCGTCGAGGTCGTCGGCGACGCTCGAATAATTGGCCTGCA
>JBAUHH010000248.1:0-1557 GCA_049680165.1 Pseudolabrys sp. | reverse complement strand
CCGAGATTCTTGCGCGCGCGCCGCCACGGCGCGTCGGCCGACTTGTAGATGATGTGGCGCAGATCGTTGAGGCGGCCGGGATTGGCCGGCTTGCCGGCGGTGAGCCAATGCTCGCGCGACTGGCCGCCCTTCCAGGCGCGGGTGGTGAAGCCGAGGATCTCGACCTTGACGCCGCAGCGCTCGAGCGTGCGCGCGAGAATGTCGGCGCAGGTGGCGGCGACCGTGATCGGGCGGCCGCGCATCGAGCCGGAATTGTCGAGCAGCAGCGTCACGACCGTGTCGCGGAACTTCATGTCCTTCTCGGCCTTGAAGGACAAAGGATGCAGCGGATCGATCACGATGCGCGACAGCCGCGCCGGATCGAGCTGTCCTTCCTCGAGGTCGAATTCCCAGGAGCGGTTTTGCTGCGCCATCAGCCGGCGTTGCAGCCGGTTGGCGAGCCGCGCCACCACGCCCTGCAAATTCGAGAGCTGCTTGTCGAGATAGCCGCGCAGCCGGTCGAGCTCTTCCGGCTCGCACAGTTCCTCGGCGGGCACCGTTTCGTCGAACTTCATGGTGAAGGCGCGATAGTCCGGCCCGCGCGGCGCGTTGTCGCCGTAATGGCGCGGGCGCTGCGGCTCGCCCGGCGTTTCCGCGTCGCTCATGTCGGTGTCGTCGGCCATGTCGGCGGTCGGCGCGTCGGCGGCTTCGGCGGCGCTGTCGGGCATATCCTCGGCGGACACCTGCGTGTCCTCCATGCTCGAGCGCTGCTGCTCGTCGCTGTCGGCGGCGTCGCCGTCCTCGCCGGAATCCTGCTTGCGGCGATCTTCCTCGCCTTCCTCGTCTTCGTCCTCGGAATCGCGGCTGCGGTCCTCGCCCATGTCGAGCGCGTCGAGCAGGTCGTGCACGACGTCACCGAACTGGCGCTGGTCCTCGACCAGATTTTCTAGCCGGTCGAGATCGCGGCCGGCCTTGTCCTCGATCAGCGGACGCCAGAGCTCGACCAGCTTTTTGGCGGCCTGCGGCGGCGCGAGGCCAGTCAGCCGCTCGCGCACCATCAGCGCCAGCGCGTCCTCGATCGGCGCGTCGGCGCGGTCGGTGATCTCGTCGAATTTGCCACGGTGGAATCGGTCGTCGAGCATCGCGGTGAGATTGCGCGCCACGCCGTCCATGCGCCGCGCGCCGATCGCCTCGACGCGCGCCTGCTCCACCGCCTCGAACACCGCGCGTGCCTGCTGGCCACCCGGCTGCAAGCGCCGGTGGATGGCGGCGTCATGGCAGGCGATGCGCAGCGCAATCGAATCGGCATGGCCGCGCACGATCGCGGCCTCGCCTTTGCCGAGCTTGCGCGGCGGCTCCGGCAGCCGGACCTTGCCGCCCATCAATCCGGGGCGCTCGGCGGCGAAGGAAACCTCCAGCTCCGGCTTGCGCGCGATCGCGCGCAGGCAGCCGGTGACCGCGCGCTTGAACGGCTCGGTCGGCGATTCCTTCGGCGACGGCTTCGGTTTGATGTTGGAGGCCATTGCTCTTGTCACACCCGAAAACTTTACCCTCTCCCCTTGTGGGAGAGGGTGGAGC
>JBAUHH010000247.1:0-2002 GCA_049680165.1 Pseudolabrys sp. | reverse complement strand
CTCTCGCCGGACGGCCGGGCGAGCATGAGGCGCAATGGCGGCAGGCCGGCATTAAGTCGTTCATATATATGGGTTGCGACGCGCTTGCGGCCTTGCGCGCGGCGCATGATATCCTAGTGACATTAATCGGGTCCCGAACTTCGCCGAGATCGATTACGCCGACACGCTGGTGAAAACCGACGCCGCGCGGGCCGAACCGTGGACGACGCCGGAAGGCATCGCGGTGAAGCCGGTCTATGGCGAGGCCGACGCCGCCGGGCTCGACTTCCTCGACACTTTTCCCGGCAAGCCGCCTTACCTGCGCGGCCCCTACCCCGCGATGTACGCGGCGCAGCCGTGGACCATCCGGCAATATGCCGGCTTCTCTACGGCAGAAGATTCCAACGCCTTCTACCGGCGCAATCTCGCCGCCGGACAGAAAGGTCTCTCCATCGCGTTCGATCTCGCCACCCACCGCGGCTACGACAGCGATCATCCCCGCGTCGCCGGTGACGTCGGCATGGCAGGCGTTGCGATAGATTCCATCTACGATATGCGCACGCTGTTCTCAGGCATCCCGCTCGACAAGATGAGCGTGTCGATGACCATGAACGGCGCGGTGCTGCCGATCCTGGCGCTCTACGTGGTGGCCGCCGAGGAACAAGGCGTGCCGCCAGAGAAATTGTCCGGCACGATCCAGAACGACATCCTCAAAGAATTCATGGTGCGCAACACCTACATCTACCCGCCCGGGCCCAGCTTGCGCATCATCTCCGACATCTTCGCCTACACCTCGACGCACATGCCGAAATTCAACTCGATTTCCGTGTCCGGCTATCACATGCAGGAGGCCGGCGCGACGCAGGATCTGGAGCTCGCCTATACGCTCGCCGACGGCGTCGAATACGTACGCGCGGGATTGAAGGCAGGCCTGACCATCGACCAGTTCGCGCCACGCATTTCGTTCTTCTGGGCGATCGGCATGAATTATTTCATGGAGATCGCCAAGCTGCGCGCCGCGCGCATGCTGTGGGCGAAGATGATCAAGCCGTTCAAGCCGGAAGACACGCGCTCGCTGTCGCTGCGCACGCATTGCCAGACGTCCGGCTGGTCGCTCGCCGCGCAGGACGTGTTCAACAATGTGCCGCGCACCATGATCGAGGCGATGGCGGCAACGCAGGGACAGACACAGTCGCTGCACACCAATGCGCTCGACGAGGCGCTGGCGCTGCCGACCGATTTCTCCGCCCGCATCGCACGCAACACCCAGATTGTGCTGCAACAGGAAGCCGGCGCCACCCGCATGGTCGATCCGTGGGGCGGCTCGTTCTACGTCGAGCGGCTCACCTTTGAGCTGGCGCGCAAGGCCTGGGGCCACATCGAGGAAGTCGAGAAGCTCGGCGGCATGACCAAGGCGATCGAAGCCGGCATTCCGAAGATGCGCATCGAGGAAGCCGCGGCCAAGACGCAGGCGCGCATCGATGCCGGCGCGCAGGCCGTGATCGGCGTCAATAAATACCAGCAGTCCGACGAAGCGCCGATCGACGTGCTCAGGGTCGACAATTCCGCCGTGCGGCAATTGCAGATCGACAAGCTCAAGCGGCTGAAGGCGGAGCGCGATCCGGCCGCATTGAAGGACGCGCTCGACGCGCTGACCGGCGCCGCCGACGGCGGCAACGGCAACCTACTGGCGCTCGCGATCGACGCCGCGCGCGCCAAGGCCACGGTCGGGGAAATTTCATCGGCGCTGGAGAAGGTCTTCGGGCGCCATCGCGCGGTGATCAAGGCGATCACCGGCGTCTACAAGCGGGAGGTCGGCATGACCGACGCCGTTCAACGCGTGCGCGAGCAGGTCGAGACGTTCGAGACTGCGGAAGGCCGCCGCCCGCGCCTGCTGGTCGCCAAGATCGGGCAGGACGGCCACGACCGCGGGCAGAAGGTGATCGCCTCCGCGTTTGCGGATCTCGGTTTCGACGTCGATATCGGCCCGCTGTTCGCGACACCGTCCGAAGCCGCGCGCCAG
>JBAUHH010000246.1:0-1619 GCA_049680165.1 Pseudolabrys sp. | reverse complement strand
CATCACCGCCATCCGGTCGGTGCGCGCCGAGATGAACATCACCGCGCAAATTCCGCTGGTGCTGGCGGGCGTGTCGGCCGAGACGAACGCGCGCGCTGAGCGATGGGCCGAATTCATCAAGCGGCTCGCGCGCGTCTCGGAAATTTCATCGGTGGCAAGCGCGCCGCAGGGTGCGGTGCAGCTCCTCGTGCGCGGCGAAGTAGCGGCGCTGCCGCTTAAGGGCGTGATCGATCTTGCCGCCGAGCGCGCGCGGCTGGCCAAGGAAATGCAGAAAGCCGACGCCGACATCGCGCGCAGCGATGCCAAGCTCAACAATCCGAAGTTCATGGAGCGCGCGGCGGAAGAAGTGGTCGAGGAGGAAAAGGAAAAGCGCGAGGAGGCAGTCGCGCGCAAGGCCAAGATCGCCGAGGCGCTGGAGCGGCTCAAGGGCGCGGCGTAACTAACACTGTCGTCCCGGGCGAGCCAACGGGTCCGCGCGATGCGCGGCCCGATGACAGGCTCCGCGAGACCTGGGACCCATACGCCGCAGCCTATCGATAGCGTACGGAGTATGGGTCCCCGCCTTCGCGGGGACGACAAGGACGGTGCTTTATGAAAATATTTCTTGCCGGAGCAGGCGGCGTAATCGGACGGCGGCTGACGCCGTTGTTGCGCAAGGCCGGCCACACCGTTGTCGGCACCACGCGCTCCGCGCAGAAGGCCGACATGCTGCGCACGCTCGGCGCCGAGCCGGTCGTGGTGGACGTGTTCGACGCGGATGTGCTCGCGCGTGCGGTCAAAGCCGCCGCGCCGCAGGTCGTCATCCATCAGCTCACCGATCTGCCGGCCGCGCCCGGCACGCCGGGCTACGAGGAGGGCCTCGAACGCAATGCGAGGCTGCGCATCGACGGCACGCGCAATCTGGTCGCGGCGGCAAAGGCCGCGGGCGTGACGCGGATGATCGCGCAAAGCATCGCGTTCATCTATGCGAAGGGTGAGGGCGCGCGCAGTGAAACCGATTCCCTCGATCTTGCTGCGACCGGCGCGCGCAAGCGCACGGTCGACGGCGTGGTCGCGCTCGAACAAGCGACGCTCTCGCTGCCGGAAGGCATCGTGCTGCGCTACGGCTATCTGTACGGCGCGAGGACGTGGTTCGGCGATGAAATCCGCGGCGCGCCAGCGGTGCACGTCGATGCGGCGGCGCAGGCTGCGGTGCTTGCCGTCACCAAAGGCAAGCCCGGCATCTACAACGTCGCGCAGGATGACGGCGCGGTGTCGAGCGAAAAGGCCAAGCGCGACCTCGGCTTCGATGCGGGGTTTCGAATTAATGATAAGGCAAGCGCGTAAATATGTCCGTTCGTACCCGCGGACGCGGGTATCCAGTCTTTGCCAAAAAAGCACTGGGTCCCCGCTTTCGCGGGGACGAACGGGAGTTATTTGAACGGCTTGCTCAGGAACGCCGATCCCTTCAGCCCATAGCGCCACGGCTTCTCGACCGCCTTGGTGATGCCGATGCGCACGCCTCTGACCACCTCAGGCACGCTTTCGCGCGCGCGCAATTCGAACGGCGCGCGGTCGAGCGCCAGGCCGTTGTGCCGGCGGGTGACGCCGAGCGCCTCGCAAATCTTGCCCGGCCCCGA
>JBAUHH010000245.1:0-5007 GCA_049680165.1 Pseudolabrys sp. | reverse complement strand
GTCCTTGACCATGCCCGGCGTGTATTTCTTTCCGTTGCGGTTTTTTTCGTTGTGCTGGGTCGAAACCACGACCTTGGTGCAGCCGACCGGCTTGCCGTCGACGTATTTCACAGTCACCTGGCTCTTGGCGTCCGGCTGCAGATCGAACAGCTGCTTGGAGCGGCGTTTGTCGGAGAGAACTTTCAGGATCTTGTGCGCGAAATAAATCGGCGCCGGCATGAACGAGTTCTTCTCGTACACTTCGCTCTCGGTGCAGGCGTAGCCGAACATCATGCCCTGGTCGCCGGCGCCTTCTTCCTCGCCGCTCTTCTTTTTCTTCGCGTCGACGCCCATGGCGATGTCGGGCGACTGGCCGTGGAGGAGAACCTCGACATCGGCGCCGTGATAGGAAAATCCGTTCTGGTCGTAGCCGATGTCCTTGACCACGCCGCGAGCGATCTCCGTGATCAGCTCGCGATCGACAACCGATTTGCCGTCGATCATGCGGAACAGCTGGCCGCGACCTTCGCCGGCGACCACGATCTTGTTGGTGGTGCAGAGCGTTTCGCAGCCGAGCCGCGTATTGACCAGACTGTCGTCGGCGATGCCGAGCTTGATGTCCTTCTCGATGAACGCATCGAGAATGGCGTCCGAAATCTGGTCGGACACCTTATCGGGGTGGCCTTCAGAAACGGATTCGCTGGTGAACAGAAAATTCTTGTGAGCCACCGTGAAAACTCCTCCCGAAGCGCGGATCAGCGCCGCGCCGCCTGTTGTCGGGGGTGTTTCTTGCAGCGTACCCGCATGAGGTCAAGATGCGGGCGAAGTGGGCAGTAATCTCAAGCTCGGTGGGAAATATGCGGGCTATTCTTCGCCGGCGATCTGCTCGACCAGATCGACGATGCGGCGGCGCAGTTTGCTGTTCTTGATGCGCATGAACGCTTTGGTCAGCGCGAGGCCGTCGGAGGTGGCGAGAAAATCGGAGACGTAGGCCGGCGAGGGCGCTTCGCCCATGCCGCTGGCGTGGCCGGGGATATGCGGCGCGCCCTCGAAAAAAAATGAAACCTGCACTTGCAGGATGTTGGAGATCTGCTGAAGACGGCTGGCGCCAATACGATTGGTTCCCTTCTCGTATTTTTGCACCTGCTGGAAGGTCAGCCCGAGCGCGTCGCCCAGCTTCTCCTGGCTCATGCTGAGCATCATCCGACGCATCCGCACGCGGGAACCCACGTGCTTATCGATCGGATTCGGGGCCTTCTTGGCCATAACAATCTCCTATGGCACCTGCGCGCAGCGTAATGTCACATATGGCTTGCAGAACGCAATCAGTGATTTCTCACCGCGTGACAATCAACCAATTAATCCGAACTATCGGCCGATTTCATCGGGCAAAGTAGCTTATGCTGTCCGTCCAAATACATAGCGGTACCGTTCGGTACCGTAACAACTCATGCGCGCAAACGTCGCCGGCCAACCGCTATCGCGGCTACTACCAGGAATAGCAAAACCGCAAAGTTTCCTGTCTGCGCATAAACCGTAACGCCAAGCGCGCGCGGCAGCGGCGAATCCAGCACACCCTCGTCGCCGAGCGGCAGCGACTTGACGACGCGGCCGACAGGATCGACCACCGCGGAAATGCCGGTATTGGCGGCGCGCACCAGCGGCAGACCTTCGGCGATCGCCAGCACGCGCGCCTGCTGAAAGTGCTGGTAGGGCCCGGAGCTTAATCCGAACCAGCCGTCATTGGTGACATTCACCAGCCAGCCCGGGCGCTCGCCGGGCGGCACCGCGGCGCCGGGGAAGATCGCCTCGTAGCAGATCAGCGGCAGCATTTTCGGCGCGTGCGGCACGTCCATGGCGCGGCGGCGGTCGCCGGACAGAAAGCCGCCGATCTGCCTGGTCAGCGAGGTCAGGCCCAGCCGGTTGAAGAAGCTCTCGAACGGCAGGTATTCGCCGAACGGGACCAGGTGCACTTTGTCGTAAATTCCGAGGATCGAGCCGTCGTGGTCAATGACGTAGATCGAATTGTAGGCGCGCGACACGCGCTCGTTCGGCGCGTTTTGCGCGGCGCGCACCGCGCCGGTGATCAGCACCGTATTTGGTTGCAGCATCTGCACGATCTGCGCCAGCGCGTCGGGCTCGCGCGTCAGGAAGAACGGAAACGCCGCCTCCGGCCAGATCAGATGCGTGACGTCGCGCACGCCGGTCGATTGCGGGCCAGTGGCGCGGTCCGACAGCCGCAGATAGCGGCTCATCACCTCGTCCTTGGCGGCGTAGTTGAACTTGGCGTCCTGCTGCAAATTCGGCTGCATGATGCGCAGCCGCACGCCATCCACGTAAGTCGTTGGATTAGTGGCGAGCCGAACCGCGCCGTAAGCGCCGATCGCAACAAGCACGAGCAGGCCCATGATCACCGGCCGCAACGGGCGCGGCGTATCTGCGCGATCGTCGGTGACGACGGCGGGCGTTGAAAATATGGCGATGGCGAGAAACGTCAGGCCCCAGATGCCGACGAGCGACACGCCCTGCGCCAGCGCCAAAGGCTCGGTGAGCGCATAGCCAAACGTGTTCCACGGAAAGCCGCTGAACCAGTGGCCGCGCAGCCATTCCGCGACCGTCAGCATGCCGGCGAGCGCCAGCACGCGCTCAGGCCCGCGCACCCAGATGAGCCGCGCGGCGGCGACGCCGGCGGCGGTGTAAAGCGCGAGATAGGCGGGAAGGCCGGCGACCGCGACCGGCAACAGCCAGCCGAAGGTTTTTGCATCGACCAGGAAGGCGTAACCGACCCAATAGAGCCCGGCGAGGAAATAGCCGAAGCCGAAGCACCAGCCGACGAGCGCTGCGGCGGCGGCGCCGCTCCAGCGGCTGGCGGCGGCGCCGTCGATGAGCCACACCAGCACCGGAAAGGTGAGAAACATCACCGGCCAGGCATTGATCGGAGCAAGCGCCAGCGCGGAAGCAACGCCGGCGACGAATGCGATCAAGGCACGCCGCCATCCCCAGGCGAGCATGATCGAATGGGCGAGGCGGATCAGAGTCACGGGCGGTGGGATGAGCTCGGGGAATTCGGATCGGAAGATTTGCCTGTATCGCCCGCGACTGTCGAGTCATCGAGCGTCAGCGGTGTGGTGCCGGCCAGCACGGCGTCGGGCGGGCGGCGCGGCTCGCGTGCCTTTTCGCGGCGATCCTTCACCTTGTAGATGCGAACGCGCTTGACGCGGCGCGGATCGGCATCGAGCACTTCCATCTCGAACAGGCCGGGGCCGGGAATGAGCTCGCCGCGCACCGGCAGGCGTCCGGCCTGGGTCACCAGATAGCCGGCGAGCGTGTCGACATCCTCGCCGGCGTCACCGACGTCGAATTCACTGCCGATGATGCGCACGACGTCTTCGAGGTTGGCGCGCGCATCGGCGATGTAGGTGTCGTCCGCCTGGCGCACCACGCTCGGCAATTCGTCGTCGTCGTGCTCGTCGGCAATTTCGCCGACGATCTGCTCAACGATGTCCTCGATCGATACGAGACCGTCGGTGCCGCCGTACTCGTCCACCACCAGCGCGAGGTGAATGCGCGTCGCCTGCATTTTGGCGAGCAGATCGATCACCCGCATCGAAGGCGGCACGAACAGGATCTCGCGCACGAAATTGGCCGACGACAGCGGCATCGCCAGATTGATCGTTTTGAGATCGAGATTGGCCGGCAGCGGCTTCTTGCGCTTGGCGCTCTTTTCCGCGCTCACAGTCGCGCGCGCGGTCATGAAGCCGATCATGTCGCGGATGTGCACCATGCCGATCGGATCGTCGAGCGTGTCGTCGTAGGCGACGAGCCGCGAATGGCCGGCGCCCTCGAACGTGCGCATCAGCTCGCCAAGCGGAATGTCCTGCTGCACGGCGACGATGTCGGCGCGCGGTATCATCACGTCGTCCACCCGGCGCTCGCGCAGGCTGAGGATGTTCTTCAGCATCCGGCTTTCAGTCGGCGAGAAGCCGGAATCGCCGGGCGCCGCGTCGAGCACATCTTTCAGGTCGGCGCGGATCGAGCCCGGCTTCCAGCCGAACAGCGCACGGAAAGCGCGGCCGAACCAGCTTTCGCCATTGCCGCGCGCCGCATCGGGCTGGCGCGGAACGGGGACCGGCAGATGGCGCGGCTCGTAGGAACCGTCGGAAGAGCTTGATGGGTCGCTGTCAGGCATGGTTGTCAGGCATCACCGGGCGCGCTCGCGATACGGGTCGCCGACGCGCAGGCGGGCCAGAATAGCGCGTTCCAGCCCTTCCATGGTGTTCGCTTGCGAGTCGGTCTGGTGATCGTAGCCCATGAGGTGAAGAAATCCATGCACCGTCAAATGGGACAAATGATGCAGGAACGGCTTGCCTTCGCCGGCACTCTCGCGCTTGAGCGTTTCGAACGCGATCACGATGTCGCCGAGCGCGAACTGGCCGGCTTTGTTTTTCGGCTCTTGCGCGGGGAACGACAGCACGTTGGTCGGCGCGTCGATGCCGCGCCATTCGCGGTTGAGCGCGCGCATGGTCTTGTCGTCGGTCAGCACGATGCTCACTTCGCCCGCGGATTTCTTGAGCGCGGCGGCGGCGGCCGTCACGGCCTTGCGCACGGTCTTTTCCGCCGCGGCCTGTTTCTTCCAGCGCGTCGAGCGCACCTGAATATCGATTGCGGGCGCTTTGCGGCGCCGCTTCGGCGATCGACTCATCCCTTCGTCTCGCGCGGGCGCGGCGGCGTGGCGCGGTCGTAGGCTTCCACGATACGCGCGACCAACTCGTGCCGGATCACGTCTTCGGCGGTAAACCTGACGTGGCCGACGCCCTCGATGCCGTCGAGCAGCTTCACCGCCTCGGCAAGGCCCGACGTCTGTCCGGGCGGCAGGTCCACCTGGCTCGGATCGCCGGTGACGATCATGCGGCTATTTTCGCCGAGGCGGGTGAGAAACATCTTCATCTGCATCGACGAGGTGTTTTGCGCTTCATCGAGGATGATGGCCGCGTTCGACAGCGTGCGGCCGCGCATGAAGGCGAGCGG